>CAKTSW010000526.1 GCA_934613165.1 uncultured Ellagibacter sp. | reverse complement strand
TGGCGAAGAACCTCATCCGCCTTTCCGGTGCGCACGTGAGCATCACCTACACGGGCCTGCGCGACGGCGAGAAAATGTACGAGGAGCTGCTCATGGACGAGGAAAAGACCCTTCCCACGAGCAACCATTCCATCATGATCTCGCAGGGGCAGGAAATCAGCCACGAGCAGGTCGCCGCGAAGCTCGACGAGCTTCAAAGCGCCATCGCCAAATCCGACGAGGAGGCGATCCGCATCCTTGAGGAGGCGGTGCCGACGTACCACTTCACGAAGAATCGTTAGGAACCTGTTTCGGCGCGCGGCCTGAAGTCGTGCGCTTTTGCGGATGCGATGCCCCGGCGTGACCAAGACGGTGCGTCGGGGCGTTTCTGCGTTAGAATAGCCGTACTACTATTCGACATGGTCTAGCGAATCGAGGTTCCCTATGGCAGAGGAAAACGCGCTCAAGGCGCAGTTGGAAGAGGCGGCGCGCGTTCTGCGCGAGCGTTTGGGCGGGCGCGCCCCGAAGATCGGCATCGTGCTTGGGTCGGGGCTCGGACCTTTGGGCGAGAAGATCGAGGACGCGGAAATCGTGCCCTTCGGTGAGGTTCCTCATATGAAGAAGAGCACGGCAACAGGGCATAAAGGCCGCTTCATCTGCGGAAACCTTGGCGGCACGTGCGTGATTGCCATGCAGGGCCGCCTGCACGGATATGAGGGGAACACCCCGCAAGAGGTGGCGTTTCCCATTTGGCTCATGCACGAGCTCGGCGTCGAGGCGCTGATCACGACCAACGCGGCGGGCGCCATCAACGAGAGCTACACGCCCGGCGAGTTCTGCATCATGAGCGACCACATCAACTTCACGGGGAGAAACCCCGTTGTCGGCACCGAACCCGACGGCATCGCGTTCCGCTTCTTCTCGATGACCGACGCTTACGACCCCGAGCTGCGCAAGCTCGCCCACAAGGTCGCGGGCGAGCGCGGCGTCGCGGTTCAGGAGGGCGTGTACCTTGGGCTTTTGGGGCCGAGCTTCGAAACGCCCGCCGAGATCCGGGCGTTTCGCGCATGGGGTGCCGACACGGTGGCCATGAGCGTGTGCGAGGAGGTCATCGCGGCGCGCCACGTCGGCATGCGCGTGCTTGGCATCTCGCTCGTGTCGAACCTGGCCGCAGGCGTCGAGGGCGCGTCCCCGAGCGACACCGAGGTGTTCGAAGTGGCGCGCGTCGCCGAGCCGAAGTTCTGCAGCCTCATCGAGGGCATCGTCGAGGGCATGGAGAGCTAAAGGCGCGTCCGCGCGTGCGGTTTCCATGGCGGTCGGGCTGCGTGCTCTTTAGGGAAAGCCTTCGATCGCGCATCATGACAGGCTCCCCTTATTCGCCTGGTTGGAGTATGCTTGACCAGGCAAGGCAAAGGGGAGCTTATCGTGTCAGAACAGCAGAAACGCATCGTTAAAATCGCGGTTTCGGCGCTTGGGGCCGTCGCCGCGGTCTTTCTTATCGCAACCTGCCCCATACCGGGG
>CAKTSW010000525.1 GCA_934613165.1 uncultured Ellagibacter sp. | reverse complement strand
GGCTGAGGCATCGCGGGAAGCGTCGGCGCGGGCCATCCGAGCGGAGAGGCAAGATCAGGGTCTCACGCGAGATACCCGAGCGCCCGGCCGGGGCAAGGAGCTCGCGGACCACGTCCAGGTCGCGACCGACATTGGCGTGGAGTTCTACTTCGCGCTGCCGCATCATCTGTGGCAGCGCGGCACCAACGAGAACGCCAACGGCCTCCTTCGGGAGCACTTTCCGAAGGGCGAATCCCTGGGACGCGTCAGCAAGAAGGCGGTTCAAGGGGTGTACGATAAGCTCAACCGCAGGCCGCGCAAACGCCTGGGCTACCGGACGCCGTACGAGGTGCGCTACTCAAAGACGCTGCATTTGATCTGAAAATTCAAGATCAAATAATTAGCGAAGCAAATCAACCAGCAGCAACTCCCCTGGACTTCTCTTAATCTTCGCAGCATAGCTGCGAATCGCCATCACAAGATCATCAGGGTTAGCCCAATAGCGCTTCAAAAACTCCGCTTCCTTGATATTGGAAATGCCAAGTGTCTGTTTGCAAAACTCCGCTGGGCGTAGCTGTCGATCTTTCCGGATTGCTCGCTGCCAGGCATCAAATTCATGCTCTTTATGAATGACGAGCACCTCTATTTCTGGTCGAGTGAAAAAGCTCAGAACTTTGGTACCGTTTTGCTGACGTTTTGGAAATTCGAACTTCGCCGCCCGACTGTCAACGATTCGCGCAACGGCAAGACCTTCCGCCCCATCCACTTCGTAGTCCATCGAAAAATACAAATCCGCTATCTCCGAAGCCTTTCGCTTACGAGTATAGGGCCGGTTAACCAAAACCGCATCCTTCACTACACGATTGCGAGGAACTGCAAGCAAATCATTGTCGTACAACTGTTGAACGATCATACCCTCGGCAGTACCTTCACAGCTGAAAAGGACGAAACGGTTGGTCAGAACATGCGCAGCGTCGTTATTCATTTACTCGCTCGCAAACGTAATCGCGCATTGCCTGCACATCCGGATATTTTGGCATCGACCCCTTGATAACGCTATTGATCACTACATCGCTCTTCTTGTTCTCAATTCGTCTGATTCGAGTGGAATACTTCACCACTTCTGTCTCATGGGCATCATTGCGCACGAGCACATAAACATTATCCTTCCGGCACAGCACGTCGAGTATCTCGGGGTAATGCGTCGAGAACAGCAGCGTCGCCCCCTTTGGATTGGTGACGGGTGACGCGAACAGCTCGATAACCGTACCGACAAGAGAGCGGTTCAATCCCGTCTCCATCTCATCAACTATCAAGTATCCCCCGCTTCTAAGTGTCACGATGGCTCGTTCGACAAGCTCCGAACCCATAATCGTCCCGTTTGACAGCACCATCGCAGCCGCAGCCGAGCTCAGCACCCTTTCGGAAGACTCGTTCTTAAACTTCAAATGGAACACTTGGTGTTCGGTATCCCATGTTAGGTATGCGACGCTGGCGTCAAAAGCCTGAACGACCGGAGTAGGCA
>CAKTSW010000524.1 GCA_934613165.1 uncultured Ellagibacter sp. | reverse complement strand
GACAGGCCGAACGCCTGCTGGCCGTACACGATGCCGAAGTTCACGGCCTTCGCGCGGCTGCGCAGCTCGGGCGTCACATCCTTAACGGGGATGCCGAACACGCGGCTTGCGGTGGACGCGTGGAAGTCGGCGCCGGAATTGAACGCGGCAACCAGATGCTCGTCGCCCGACAGGTGCGCGAGGAGCCGCAGCTCGATCTGCGAGTAGTCGGCCGAGAGGAACTTCGAACCCGATTCCAAGGGAACGAAGCATTCGCGGATATGCCGCCCGAACTCGGTGCGAACGGGGATATTCTGCAGATTGGGGTCTGACGAGGATAAACGCCCCGTCGTGGTGACCGTTTCGTTGAAGCTCGAGTGCACGCGTCCGTCGCCTGCGCGCATGCGCGGCAACGCGTCGATATAGGTCGACTTGATCTTGGCGAGCTCGCGGTAGCGCAAGACGAGCGCCGGCATCTCGTGCTCGCCAGCCAGCTCTTTCAGCACCTTCGCATCCGTGGAATAGCCGCGCTGGGTCTTCTTCTTCGGCGGCAGGCCCAAAACCTCGAACAGGATATGGCCGAGCTGCTTGGGCGAGTCGACGTTGAAGTCCTCGCCCGCAAGCTCGATGATCCGCTCCCGCAGCGCGTCGATGTCGACCTGCGTCGACTTCCCAAGCTCCTCGAGCCGCGCGACGTCGAGCGCGGCGCCCGTGCGCTCCATCTGCGCGAGCACGGCCACGAGCGGCAGGTCGATATCGGCATAGGCGCCCATGCTCCCGTCGCGGGAAAGCGCCTCTTCGAGCGGCGCCACAAGCATGCGCGATGCGGCCGCGAAAGAGCACACGCGGTCCTCGTCAGTCTTCGCCTCGGGAAGCACGCCGCCGCAGTACGCGTCGAGCAGCGCGTCGTAGGAATACTCCGCGACCGAGGAGTTCAGCGCGTAGCCCGCAAGCGACAGATCGAACATGCGCGCCGAGAACACGTCGTCGTCGGTGATGAGGGCGCGCGCCGAGGTGTCGGCCGGGTACACGCGATGGAGCGCCGCCTTCGTGTCGAGCGCGGAAAACGCGCCTTCGCGAACCACGTGCGCGAAGGCCTTAAGCCCTTCGTCTCCCTCGAAGAGCGCCGTGCCCTTCGTACACGACATGGCGCACAGGGTCGCAGGCCCGAATAGCGACTCCTGTTCGGGGTCGAGGAATGCGACGCCCACGCGCTCGCCTGCGGAAACGGCGGCGTCGACGAGTTCGCGCGCCTCGTCATGCGTGCGCACCGGCTCCCAAGATACCTTCGCCGCCTCGCGCGCGACGGTCGCGCCGACGAGCTTCAGCACGCGCGTCAAGTGCGCCGAGAAGCGCACGTTGTTGAACGCCTCGGTCACCTTCTCCACGCTGAACGCGGGCCAGGCGATGTGCTCCAAGTCCAGCTCGAAGTCGACGTCGCGGATGATGGTGGCCACCTTGCGGCTCAAAAACGCCTGGTCGCGGTTGGTTTCGATCTTTTCCTTCTGCTTGCCTTTGAGCTCGCTTGTGTGCTCGTAGATGCCCTC
>CAKTSW010000523.1 GCA_934613165.1 uncultured Ellagibacter sp. | reverse complement strand
CCTCAGGAGCGTTGAACACCTGGGTGCACTTGATGATATGGATGCCATAGCTCGAGGTTACCAGGCCGGAAACCTGGCCTTCCTCAAGGCCATCGAGCGCGGTTTGATACTCATCGACAAACGACGTCAGCTTATCCCAGCCAACATTGCCGCCGTCTTCCTTGCTGCCTTCATCCTGAGAATACTCTTTTGCGGCCTCAGCGAAGTCGAGCTCTCCAGAGTTAATCTTGTCGAGCACTTCCTGGGCGGTAGCTTCGTCATCGGAATTGAACAGGATGTGACTCGATTTCTTTGCGCCGTTGTAGTAAGTGGCATACATCTGGGCGTACTGCAGAAGCTCTTCATCGGTGGGATCTTCCGGCTGGGCAACCTTTTCCTGAAGAGCCTGCTGAAGCATGGAAACCTCAAGCAGCGAGCGATACTGCGACTCGGTGGTGCCGATCTGCTTCAGCGCATTTTCCCAATCTTCATCGGAATCGTAGTAAGAGCGCATCTGCTGCACCTGGGAATCGATTTCGGAAGACTCGACCTTAATGTCGTTTTCCTCGGCAGCCTGGCGAACGAGTTCCTGACTCGCGTAATAGTTGATGACTTCCTCGCGAATGTCGGCCGCAGTGTAATTGTTGTCGACGAGCCACTGTGCCCAGTCGGCGTCGGACTCAAGATTCGACATGCTGCGGAAGTTTGCGATGTACGAAGTCACGGCCTTCTCGCCGATTTCCGTGCCATTGACCGTGGCAGCAACGCCTTCGGACGTATCGCTCACCGACACGTCGCCGGAATCGCTTTTCGTCTGGCTGCAGCCAACGACGGCAAAACAGCATGCGGCGGAAAGTGCCGCAGCGCAGGCGATTTTCAAGAAGTTCATCTTCTTCATTAAGCCCTACCTTCTCTTATGGGCAAGGGTAAACGGGACGCGACCTAAACTCTCCCCATGCCGCATTCGCTTTTGCCCTTTGTGTACGGGCCAGTATTTTCCCACAGGCGAAAAACGGGTTTAACGCCGTCACAATACACCCACACGCACACCACGCGAACGCCCAAAATGCACGGCCATATACGGCAAATTGGGCATTTCGGCGCATGGAAATAAACACGTGTACATACAAAGACCCGCCCGTATGCGCGGGCGGGTCTCAAAGCGGCGAAATGGAATTCGCTAGTTCTTGTTGGCCTTGCGGCGGTCGGTTGCGGAAAGCAGGCGCTTGCGCATACGAATGGACTGCGGCGTGACCTCAACGAGTTCATCGTCCTCGATGTACTCCAGAGCCTCTTCGAGGGTGAACGTCACCGGCGGGGTAAGCTGGATGGCCTTATCGGCGGTCGAAGAGCGCTGGTTGCCCAGGTTCTTGGTCTTCGACACGTTCACGACCATATCGCCTTCCTTGGCCGATTCGCCGACGATCATGCCTTCATAGCACTCGTCGCCCGGCTTCACGAACAGGCGACCACGCTGCTGCAGCGTGTCAAGGGCGTACGCAACGGCCTTGTCGGTGCTCATGGCGATCATGCCGCCGTTCTTGCGACC
>CAKTSW010000522.1 GCA_934613165.1 uncultured Ellagibacter sp. | reverse complement strand
ACGCCCGCGAACGCGAGCGCGCCCGCCGCGACGGGGATGCAGATGACGTTGTAGATGAGCGCCCAGAACAGGTTCTGCTTGATGTTGCGCAGCGTGGCGCGCGAAAGCGAGATGGCCGCGGGCACGTCGGCGAGGTCGCTTTTCATGAGCACGATGTCGGCCGATTCGATGGCGATGTCGGTGCCGGCGCCGATCGCGATGCCCACATCGGCGCGAGCGAGCGCGGGCGCGTCGTTGATGCCGTCGCCGACCATGGCCACCGCGCCCTGCTTCTGCAGGTCGCGAACCACTTCTTCCTTGCCGTCGGGCAGAACGCCCGCGATGACGCGACCCACCCCGACCTCGCGCTGGATCGCGGCGGCCGTGCGCTCGTTGTCGCCCGTGAGCATGACGGTCGAGATGCCCATGCGGGAAAGCTCGGCCACCGCCGCGGCGCTCGTCGGCTTCACCACGTCGGCGAGCGCGACCATGCCGGCAAGCTTGCCGTCGGCGGCGAAGTAAAGGACCGTCTTGCCCTCGTCGGCGAGCTTCTCAGCGCGCTCGGAGAAGGCGCCGATGGCGACCGCATGCGCTTCCATAAGGCGCGCGTTGCCCGCCAGGCACTCATGCCCCGCAACCACGCCGCGGACACCGCCGCCGGGGATCTGCTCGAAGCCCTCGATTTCCTTGGCCGCGGCACCCTGCGCGTTCGCGTACGTAACGATCGCCTGCGCCAACGGGTGCTCGGAGCGCGCCTCGAGCGAATGCGCGAGCGCAAGGAGCTGCGCCCTGTCGTCGCCCGAAGAAGCAGCGTCCTCGGCACCGCCTGCGGCAACCACGTCGCACACTTCGGGCGCGCCCTTCGTGATGGTGCCCGTCTTGTCGAGCACGACGGTCTTCACGCCGTGGGCGGTTTGGAGCGCCTCGGCCGACTTCACGAGGATGCCGCACGTCGCGCCACGGCCCGTCCCCACCATGATGGCAGTCGGCGTGGCAAGCCCGAGCGCGCACGGGCACGAGATGACGAGCACGCTGATGGCGTGCGAAAGCGCCGTGGTCGCGCCCGCGCCCACGAGCATCCAGACGATGAACGTGACGACCGCGATCGCGATGACGGCCGGCACGAACACGCCCGAGATCTTGTCCGCGAGCTTTTCGATAGGAGCCTTGGAGCTTGTGGCCTCGTCGACCATGCGCACGATCCCCGCGAGCACGGTGTCTGCGCCCACATGCTCGGCGCGCATGGCGAACCAACCGGTGCGGTTCACCGTCGCGCCCGTCACGGCCGAGCCCACCGTCTTTTCAACCGGCACGCTCTCGCCCGTGATGACCGACTCGTCCACCGTGCCCGCGCCTTCCGTGACCACGCCGTCGACTGGCACGCCCGCACCGGCACGCACGATGAGGATGTCGCCCGGCCGCACCTGCTCGGCGGGAATCTCCTCTTCCTCGCCCGCAGCGTTTCGCCTGATAGCCGTCTTGGGAGAGAGGTCCATGAGCTTGGAGATGGCGTCGGTCGTCTTGCCCTTCGCGCGCGCCTCGAAGTACTTCCCC
>CAKTSW010000521.1 GCA_934613165.1 uncultured Ellagibacter sp. | reverse complement strand
GCACGCCCTCGTCGGAAAGCGCCCGAAGGACGCCGAATTGGTTCTTTGTCAAGGCCATGTAATGTTCACTCCCCAGTTGATACGTGGCTGCGGAGCATTGTACGTGAAAATGTTCAATTTTGTAAAGTTACGGTAAGAAATTGAACATTCCCTGGCCAGACGGACGGCACGCCCGATACGACAGGCGGGCAAGCACCGAGCAGCCGCGCCGGCGACGCGCAGCGCCCCCATGGCACGGCGGGCACGAGGATGCGGCGCAGGAAGGCGGCGCCTTACGCGTAGGGCCCGAAATCGAGCTCGACGGGCGCATGGTTGCGCCGCTTCTCGACGGGCGGGAGCGTTTCCCAGTCGCCGTAGAGCGCCTCGAGGTACGCCTCGGGACGCGCGGGGGCCGGGAACTCGCACCCCTCGAAGACGACCTTCGAAGGCGGGAGCATCATGTCTACCGCATACGGCGCGATGTTCGCGTACGCCATCACCACGAGCTCATCGGACGGGTCGCCTTCCCGCTGGGCGAGCGTCGCCGCCTCGGTGAAGCGCGCGACGATCGAGTCGTGCCGGAACGCATGCGCAGCGACAAGATGCGCCGCTCGGCACGCCGCCTTCTCGGCCGTCCCGAGGGCGCCCCCATGCGGCACGACGATGCTCTTCGCGTGCGCAAGGTAGGACACGCTCTGCCACATGCGGCACGCCTTGCGCTGCTTCGCCGCACGGGTCGGGTCGGCGACGAGCGCGTCGTAAGGCAGGATGTCGACGAAGATCCCCTGATCGAACCCCGCTTCGATCGTCTCGTTCGTGGCGAAACGCGTACCGGCGAGCCACACCTTGCCGAACAGCGCCGCCTGGTGGGGGTTCGTCTCGGGCGTCGACACGACGTATGCGTCGCCGAGCAGCGCCGGAGCCTCGCGCACGAAGCGGTCGTAGTCGGCGCGCGGCATGCCGAGGTCGATGTCGTCGTCCCACGGGATGAAGCCGCCGTGCCGCAGCGCCCCGAGCACCGACCCCGAGTCGAGGAAGTACGTAATATTAAGTTTCCTACATACTCGATCGATGTCCTTCAGGATATGCAGCTCGGTGAGCTGGAGCTTTCTCAGCGTTTCGTCGTCGTAGCGCATGCTTCGATGATCCCCTTGTCGCATCTTCTTCCACCCGCGGCCGCGCCGAAGCGCTACCAGCGGGCGTCCTTTCCCTCTGCCGCCGCGCGGTAGAACGCCGCGAGGCGCGCCGACGTGTCGGCGATGTCGAACCCATGGGCGCGCGCCTGGTCGCACGCGTCTTCGCGCGAGGTACCCAGGGCACGGTGCAGCTCGCCCGCGCACGCTTCGGCCCACGCCTCCGCGCCGTCCGAGAGCGGCAGGCGGCACGCGCGGTCGCTCACGACGGCGAGCTCGGGCACGCCGGTCGAAGCGACGGTGGGAAGCCCCGACGCCTGCGCCTCCACGACCGAGAGTGCAAGGCCCTCCTTCACCGACGGGAACACGAAGAGGTCAGCCGCGCGCAGGATGCCCGGCACGGCGTCGACCACGCCCAGAA
>CAKTSW010000520.1 GCA_934613165.1 uncultured Ellagibacter sp. | reverse complement strand
ACCATGCCGCGTCCCCAGATGTTGGCCACGACGATGACGGCGATAGCGACCACGGCGACGAGCCAGTTGGTCGAGGCGTTCGCGATGGCGGAACTCGACAAGATGAGGCCGATCGCGATGACGATCGGGCCGGTGACGACCGGCGGGAAGAACTTCATGACGCGCAGCGCCCCGAAGCCGCGGAACAGCGCCGAGAGCACGAGGTAGAGCAGGCCCGCGCACGCGACGCCGAGGCAGGCGTAGGGCAGAAGCTCCGCCTCCCCGTTCGGCGCGATGACGGCATAGCCCGCGATGAACGCGAACGACGAGCCGAGGAACGCCGGGACCTTGCCCTTCGAGAGGAAGTGGAACAGAAGCGTTCCCAAGCCCGCGAACAGAAGCGTCGCGGAAACGGAAAGGCCCGTGAGCACGGGGACGAGGATGGTCGCGCCGAACATGGCGAACATATGCTGGAGGCCGAATACGAGCATCTTCGGCTTGCCGAGCGTCCTCGCGTCGTAGATGGCGTCGGGGCTGTCGGCCGCGCCCATGGTGGGTACCGGTTTGTCTTTCGCGCTCACGTGCACTTCCTTTCGGTTGATTGATCCTGCGCAACGACGGTGTGGGGTGCGCCGCTTTCGGCTGCGAGCGAAAGAGCGCACAAAAAAGGCCGGAGGTTTAAACCTCCGGCCTGCGCATTCATGGTGGTCGCTACAGGATTTGAACCTGTGACCCCCGCCGTGTGAAGGCGATGCTCTCCCGCTGAGCCAAGCGACCATATGTTTTGCATGAGGCTTAAAAGTTCCTGATGCGAGGAAATATAATAGCGCTCGCATCAGGCTTACGCAAGGGGCGATTTGAAAAAAAAATTCGCGTCTCGCCGAGGGGCGCACCCAGGGGTTGATTCGCGCGCTCTCCCGAGCATTCGGACCCCGTTTCCGGGCTCAACCGATTCCCCGCTTCCGGGCTCGGTCGAATCGCAAGCGCGCGGCGCGGATGCACGTTAGCTGCGGACGCACGGTGCAGACGCGGGCAGGCGATTTTTCCGACGAGCGTAATGCTATACTTTCCTACCGTGCGCATCGAGCGCGCAAGACCACCGTAAAGAGAGCCGACCGTGCGCCGCGTTTCGCGGTTCGCACGCGCACAGGAAAGAAGATTTATGGCTAACGAAGACAGCTTCCTCGCTTCCAAGAAGCGCAGCGACGAGATCCGCGCCGATTTCGCGGTGCACCCCGAGAAATACACCATGCTCACCGGCGACCGCCCGACCGGTCGGCTGCACCTCGGCCACTACTTCGGCACGATCAAGGAGCGCGTCGCCCTGCAGAACGCAGGGATCACCACGCGCATCGTCATCGCGGACTATCAGGTCATCACCGACCGCGACACCACGGCCAACATCGCCGACAACGTGCGCAACATGGTGATCGACTACATGGCGTGCGGCATCGACCCGGAAAAGACCATCATCTTCACGCATTCCCACATTCCTGCGTTGAACCAGCTCATGCTGCCGTTCCTGTCGCTGTGCACCGAGGCCGAGCTCGAGCGC
>CAKTSW010000519.1 GCA_934613165.1 uncultured Ellagibacter sp. | reverse complement strand
ATCGTGGGCCTCATGGCCTCGGTCGAGCCGCTTATCGACATGGGCCGTACCGCGCTCAACGTGAGCGACTCCATGGTTGCGGGCGTGACCTCGGCGAACGTGAACAAGACGCTCGACCGCGACACGTTCAACAACGCGGAAGCGCGCATCAGCGGTGCTTCGGCGGAAAACGACTAGGCTTCGGGCGCGAACGCGCTCTCTATAAGGTTGCTGCTTGAAGAAGGCGCGCTGTCCGACTGGGCGGCGCGCCTTCGCGCATTCGGGAGCTGCTGCGCGTCCCCGCAGCCAGGGCCGCGGGCGGGGCTTCGAAAGCGGTGGAGTTTTAGGGGCCGAAAAGCGTCGAACCTGAAATGCTATTCGCGGGCTCGTGCGGCAAGCGCGCGGTTCGCGTTCGCGATCACCTCGTTCACCTGGCCCCGGTGCGCCTGCGCGTAAGCGGGAAACGGCATGGGGGCTTCGGGGCTGTCCTCGAAGGGGGCGATTTCCTTCACGAACCAGTTCATGTCGTGCCATGCCCCGCAGGTGTAGCCAGCGTGCGGCTGCACTCCCATGAGCGAGAACCCGAACGCCTCGTGCAAACGCTCGCTTGCCGGGTTGGGGCTCGTCACCACACCGTAGACCGTCTTTATCCCCTGAAGGCGCAGAAGCTCGATGAGCACGCCGTACAGAACGCTTCCGACCCCGCGCCCCTGAGCGTGCGGCGCAAGGTACACGGAAAGCTCGGCGTTCCACTGGAACGCGATGCGTTCGCGCAGCTCATGGGCGTACGTGTAGCCGATGACCCCGCCCGCGTCCTCGGCTACGAGGTAGGGGTAGCGCGACCGGATCGCATGGACGCGCTCCAAAAACTCTTCGGGCGCGGGCACCTCTTCCTCGAACGTGATGGGCGTATCGATGTAGGGTGCGTAGATTTCGCGGATGCGCTCGGCGTCGGCCCCGGTCGCGAAGCGGATGCGCGGCGCGTGCGAGTTGTCGTTCGGCATGCTGGCTCCTGTCTTCCTCTCTGGCGGAATCGTAGCGTTTGGCGCGGGCTTTGGCGCGATGTGACGGGAAGTTTTCGAGCCAGGGACAAAATTCCGCGATATGCGAGCCCTTTTCTCCGTCAGTGCCTTCCGGCTTGATTGGCCTTGCATAATGCCTGGTCGCGGAATCCTCCGATCCTTCGAGATCTGCTGGCTGCGTTTTCAAGCTCGCAAATCGCGAAATTTTGTCCCTGCCACCCTGTTTTTCGTGAAAAGCGACTCGCTATTCCTTCGGAGGCTGGCTTGTAGGTTAGTCAAACCGGAAATTGCGGTGCCTATGTTGGTCAAACCGGAAATCGTGGCGCTTACGTTAGCCAAACCGGAGGCCGTGGCGCTTAACGTCGGCGTTCGGCTTCCCGAAGCTTCCGAATCGAGGCGCTCAGACGAACCCCCGAATCCGAGCGCTCGGGCGGGCTTGCGGCCTAGCCCGTCGCGCGGCGCTCTGCCTTTCTCGTGGTGAAGGCACCTCGATTTCCCCACGGGAAGGGTCGGTTGCGGTATACTTGCCCGCA
>CAKTSW010000518.1 GCA_934613165.1 uncultured Ellagibacter sp. | reverse complement strand
CGATTCCCGTCACCCGCTCCATTAAAACGCCAGGTCAGAGCCTTGTACGCTCTGACCTTTTTTGTTTGTGTACCAAACTTCGTACCAAGTGGGGACCAAATTGGGGCCAAACTTGGAAACTTTTCGATTGCCTCGCGGGGGGTTATGTTTCAAAAAGTGTGTCTGATTTAATTATTCACTGCCTGTAATCCGTCGGCATGTGGAATTCGCTCCAGATTATCCCGGCGCCGTACTCCTCGGGCGCGCCGTCGTCCCGCCTCTTGCCCGGCGAAGCTGCCGCGAACAGCCCGTCCACGTCGTCGTCGGTCGGCATGACGCGGATGATTTCCGCGGGCGGCAGAGGGCTCTCCGTATGCATGTAGCACCACCAGAAGATCGCCTTTATCCGGTGCATCAACGGCAGGCCGCGGTGATGGCGCAGCGTGTCCCTGAGCCTCGCGTTGACGCTTTCGACGGCGTTGTTCGTCGACGGCCATTCCCCGCCGTGCTCCCGCTGCATCTCGACGAAGGTGAACAGCGTGCCCTCCCTTACGAGCCCGTTCAGGCTGCGCCTGGCCTTGCGCAGGCGCTCGTGGGTATAGGCCTTCTTGCCGTCCTTCACGGTGAACTCCTTGAGGAAGGGCGCCCATTTGACGCACCACGCGTTGTACTCGAGGAGCCATTCGATGGCCGAGCCGGCGTCCTTGGCGCCCATGAGCCTGTTGGCGATCCCGAGAAGCTCGACCCCCGCCTCCGACCTGGGCTTCAGGGTCGTGCAGCGCTTGACCTGGCCGGCCGCGTGGAACGTGCAGCGCTGGACCCTCGTCCCGGGCCATACGGCGGACGCCGCCTTGGCGAGCCCCGGGGAGCCGTCCGAGACGAGCATCTTGGGCGGCGGCATGCGCAGCATCAGCGCCGCCCACGCGCTCGCGCACTCGCTTTGCGCCAGATGCCATCCGACGACGTGGCCGCCCGCGACCGCGACGAGCACCACGGCCTTCCTGCGCAGCCAGATTCCGTCCAGGAACACCACGTCGTGAAGTTCGCCCGTCGCCGGGGCTATCGGCCAGATCCCCCATATCCACGCCGTCTTTCGCCAGAAGGTCGCCCTGCTCGTCCCGAGGTCGGCTATGGCGTCTTTGGACAGCAGCCACCTGAGGAACGCCGCGAGGGCTTTCGCGGAGTTGTCGTGCCTGCGCACGCTCGACGCCCCGCATTCGGGGCAGCGCCACCTCCGCCTGCCGGCCTTCGTCTTCCCGTTGCCCTTCATCTTGGCCCCGCAGGTGGGGCATTTCGGATTGTTCACGCCCGGTTCCCGTCTCTCGGCAATTTCTTTGCCGAAAAATGATGCCTGACCAGGCGCGTCAAGGGGGTCTCGGACACACTTTCCGAAACACCTTGAAATCGGGCCGGGGCAATATGGGAGACCTGTTTATGCGGGTTCACCTGGTGAGACGGCGTCAAAAAGGACACACTTTTTGAAACATAACCCCTTTTTGATGCAGGGAATGCGCTCAATGCTCGTGGCGTTTAACACATTCTTTGGAGCAAGGGACGGGGCGG
>CAKTSW010000517.1 GCA_934613165.1 uncultured Ellagibacter sp. | reverse complement strand
CCCGAGGAGCGCACGCCACGTATCCGAAGCGCTCTTTTCGCGCAAACGAGAAGCAGGCATGAGACCGCGATACACGCAAGACACCACGAATGCATTCGATGACGCAGCCGCAACAGGCGCCCCCCCAAATAACACCCAGTTGGGGAAACACTCCATCACAGAACGATGTTTCACCAGTTCAAACACTCATACCAAAAGGCTGACTGCGCGGCGGGCCTGGTTCGGTTCGGCTGAAAAGCCCCAAGTCATCTTATGTCGGGGGTGGACGCGGCCAAAGCGAGCGTATCGTTGCCGCCATCGGAATCGCGCCGATCGTGAACGCAACAGGACGAGTGCGTGCGACGAGCGACAGACCGCCGAGGAGAGCGGCAGCATAGAAAGACGAGATCCGATCACGTATTCCGATCATGAAGGAGGAAACCCAATGGCCGATTCTGTTGAGCCCACGGTTGCCGAGCACTGGGGAGAAACCAACGGTAAGAAATACCGCCGCGGCTCGCGTCTTCCCAAGAAGACCGACACCGTGCCGGCGGCGCCCGCGGCCGAAACGCCGAAGGTGCCTTGGAAATGGGAAGAGGACGGCATGACCGTCATCCGCGGCACCGCCCGTTCCGCACCGGGATGCCACAACGTCTGCGGCATCCTGTCGTACGTGAAAGACGGCAAGCTCGTGAAAGTCGAAGGCGACCCGGAAGACCCCTACAACCAGGGGCGTCTTTGCAGCCGCTGCCTGTGCATCCCCGACTACGTCTATCATAAGGACCGCCTGCTCCACCCGATGAAGCGCGCCCGCGAAGACCGCGGCAAGGACAAATTCGTCGAGATTTCCTGGGACGAGGCCTACGACATCATCGTCGAGGAGTTCAAGAAGGTCGCCGACACCTACGGCGCCGACAAGATCGCCATGTGCCAGGGCACGGGCCGCGACATCCACCAGGTCACCCGCCTGAACGCGTGCATGGGCTCCCCGAACGAGGGCGTTCCCTACTTCGCCGGCAACTCGTGCTACCTGCCCCGCATCGCATCGATGGCGTGCATGCTCGGCGGATCGTGCGTCATGGACTGCTCGCAGTTTCTCCCCAAGCGCTACGACGACCCGCGCTACACCGTGCCCGAATACTGCATCGTCTGGGGACACCAGCCCTTCTACTCCAACGCCGACGGCTTCTACGGGCATTGGATCTTGGACCTCATGAAGCGCGGCATGAAGGTCGCCGTCGTCGACCCGCAGCTCACCTGGCTCGCGGCGCGCGCCGGCAAGGACTGGCTGCGCGTCCGCCCCGGCGGCGACGGCGCGCTCGCGATGGCCATGCTCAAGGTCATCTGCGACGAGAAGCTCTACGACCAGGACTTCTGCGACAAGTGGGTCTACGGCCTTGAAGCCGTGTGCGAGCGCGTGGCGGAAATGGACCTCGACGAGCTCTGCGAGCGCGCCTGGGTCGACAAGGAGGACGTCGTGCGCGTGGCCCGCACCTACGCGACGAGCCATCCCGCGGCCATCCAGTGGGGCGTGGCCCTGGACCAGCAGACCTGCGGCCAGCAGGC
>CAKTSW010000516.1 GCA_934613165.1 uncultured Ellagibacter sp. | reverse complement strand
CTTATGGGCGACACGACGGCTGCGTGCATAGAAGAGGGCGCGCGTTTCGCTTGCGAGGTGGCGCGCGCGGCGGGTTTGCCGCTTGTCGCCCACGTCGTCGCGAAGCGGTTCGCGGCTTTGGGCGCACAAGCGCTTGCGTGGGTGGGGGATACGGCGTGCCTTTACGAGATCGCGCCGTATCGCCAGACCCCGTGGGGAAACGAATAGATTAGAGAGGGCGGACACTTTATGGCGAGAATCCAGGTGGACGAGGGCTTCTGCAAAGGCTGCGGCCTGTGCGCAGACGTTTGCCCGACCCACATCATCGAGCTCGACCATGCGCGGATCACGGCCAAGGGCTATCATCCGGCGCATTGCGTCGACCAGGAAAAATGCACGGGGTGCTGTTCGTGCGCGACCATGTGCCCCGACGTCGCGATCACGGTATGGAGGTGATTCGAATGGGCGAAAAGGTTCTGATGAAGGGAAACGAAGCGCTCGCGGAAAGCGCCCTGCGCGCCGGGTGCCGCTTCTTCTTCGGGTATCCCATCACCCCGCAAACCGAGCTCGCGGCATACATGTCGAAGCGCATGCCGAAGATCGGCGGGACGTATCTGCAGGCCGAAAGCGAGATTGCCGCGATCAACATGGTCTACGGCGCCGCAAGCGCGGGAGCTCGCGCGATGACGTCGTCTTCGAGCCCCGGAATCTCGCTTAAGGGCGAGGGCATTTCCTACATGGCGGGCTCGGACTTGCCCGGCGTCATCATCAACGTGCAGCGAGGCGGCCCGGGGCTCGGGGGCATCCAGCCGTCGCAGTCCGACTATTGGCAGGCCACGCGCGCCTCGGGGCACGGCGACTTCTTCATGCCCGTGCTCGCACCGTCTACGGTGCAGGAAATGGCCGACTGCGTCTACGACGCGTTCGACTTGGCCGATACCTATCGCACGCCGGTGATGGTGCTCGCCGACGGCATGCTCGGCCAGATGATGGAGCCGGTCGTGCTGCCCGAGCCGAAGGAGAGCCTGCCCGAAAAGCCCTGGGCCACGACCGGGCACAAGAACAAGCGCGCCCACAACATCGTGAACTCGCTCTATCTCACGGCCGAGGCGCTGGAAGATCTGAACGTCGAGCGTTTCAAGCGCTACGAGCTTATCAAGCAGAATGAACAGCGCGCTGAAACGTTCATGTGCGACGACGCGGAAATCGTCGTCGTCGCGTTCGGCGCTTCGAGCCGCGTGGCGAGAAGCGCAGTCGTCGCGGCGCGCGAGGCGGGCGTGAAGGCGGGTCTTCTGCGCCCGATTACGCTCTGGCCGTTCCCGACCTGCGCGATCGAGCGCACGATTCCGAACGCGAAGGTGTACCTTTCGGTCGAGATGAACATGGGGCAGATGGTCGACGACGTGCGCCTTGCCGTGAACGGGCGCGCACCGGTCGAGTTCTACGGCCGCACCGGCGGCGTCATCCCGACGCCCGAAGAGGTGCTCGGCGCCATCCGCGGCGTCGCCGAAAAGGAAGGGGGAAGGTAATGGCCGAGGAAGAGAAGATCGTGTTCGAGCGCCCCCATT
>CAKTSW010000515.1 GCA_934613165.1 uncultured Ellagibacter sp. | reverse complement strand
GCGCAGGGCAACGGGCTCATCATCGTCGACTACCTGCAGCTCATGCAGCCCCCGCAAACGCGCCGCGACGGCAACCGCGCCGTCGAAGTCGGCGAGATTTCGCGAGGGCTCAAAGTGCTTGCGAAGGAAATGGGCATGCCCGTCATCGCGCTCTCGCAGCTCTCGCGTGCGGTCGAGATGCGCGGCAAGAAGCGCCCGATGCTTTCCGACCTGCGCGAATCGGGCTCCATCGAACAGGACGCCGACATCGTCATGTTCATCGACCGAAGCATGGACGAGATGGAGGCGGAAAGCGACGACCGTCCCGATTTAGGTACAGCCGAGCTCATCGTCGCCAAGCACCGCAACGGTCCGACGCGCGACATCCCGCTCGCGTTCAACGCCGAGTACACGCGCTTCATGGACCTCGTCGACGACTCGCGCGTCGGCGGCTACGCGTAAAGGGGAGGGGAGTCCATGCACGACAAGATCACGTTCATGCACGCCGCCGACCTGCACATCGGCGCGCCCTTCCGCGGCCTTCGCGCGCTTTCGGAGGAATGGGCCTCGCGGCTTATCGAGGCCATTCCCGAAGCCTACGACCGCATGATCCAGGAGGCGATCGACCGCAACGTCGCCTTCGTCGTCATCGCGGGCGACATCTTCGACACGGCGCGGCCTTCCTACGCCGACTACCTGCGGTTTTTCGACGGCATGCGCAAGCTCGAGGCTGCGGGCATACCGGCGTACCTCTGCACAGGCAACCACGACCCCTACACCACCTGGCAGCGCGACTTCTTCGCCCTGCCGAGCAACGTCACCATGTTCTCGGCCGACAAGCCGAGCTTCGCCCTGTTCGAGCGCGAGGGTTTTCCCACTTGCGTGCTCGGGGGGCGCGGCTACTACAACCAAACCTGGCCCGACAACATGTCCATCGCGGCGGGGGTCACGCGCGCCGCGGCCGATTCGAGCCTCGGGGCGTATGCGATGGAAGCTCCCTTCGGCGTGGGCGTTTTGCACACCGGGCTCGATCTCGACCCGAACAAGGCGCCGGTTCCGCCGGCGAAGCTTCTGTCCGCTGGGTTCGACTACTGGGCGCTCGGGCACGTTCACATGCCGTACCTTCTTACCGAGGAAGACCCGCGCATCGCGTTTTCCGGCTGCATCCAGGGGCGCGACATAAAGGAAACGGGCCCGCGCGGCGTGTTTCTGGTGACGCTCGAGGAAGGCGAGCGCAACCGGGTGGAGTTCGTGCCCACGGCGAGCGTGGTGTGGCAGCGCATGAAGGTGGACGTAACCGACTGCGCCAACCTGCCCGAGGTGTGCGACCAGGTCGTCCGCGAGCTTTTCCGCGTGAACGGCAGCGCGCGCTGCGAGGAGATGTGCACGCGCATCGCGCTTACCGGCGCAACGGCCCTGCACGAGGTGCTCGGCCGCCCGGGCGTCGTGGAGGACCTGCGCAAGCAGATAAACGATTCGTATCCTGAGTTTTTCTGCGACGCGCTCATCGACCGCACGCGCGCGCCCTACGACATCGCCGCGATGCGCCGCGAGGGCATGTTCCCGGC
>CAKTSW010000514.1 GCA_934613165.1 uncultured Ellagibacter sp. | reverse complement strand
GAGCAGATCGAGGAGCTTCGCGCATACGGGCTGGACACGGGCCTTGCGTTCCAGATTCAAGACGACCTTCTCAACCTTATCGGTTCCGAGGAAAGCACCAAGAAAGACTTCCGCAGCGACATCACCGAAGGCAAGCGCACGCTTATGGTGGTGCATGCGCTTAAGCATTCGGACAAGCGCGAGCGGCTCGTCGAAATCTTGTCGTCGAAGGAGAAGGACCCGGCGGTTCTTGCCGAGGCGGTCGAGATCATGGTTGGATCCGGGTCGATCGAGTACGCCCGCGACTACGCGGAAACCCTGACGTCCCGCGCCACGAAGCGCCTTTCCGAGGCGCTTGAGCCGTCGGATTCCCGTGACATGTTGATCTCGATGGCCGACTGGTTCGTCAAGCGTTTGAAGTAAGGTGACGGTCATGGATACGATTAAGCGAGGGGACGCGGGGGCTGCGGTCGAAGACGTCCAGCAGCGCCTGGTCGCCGCTGAATGTTTGGCAAAGGACGCGGTTTCCGGCACGTTCGACGATGCGACGGTCGCCGCACTCGGCGCATTCTGCGCGAAAACCGGCATGCCCGCGGCGTACGAGGTTGACGAGAAGGTGTGGTCGGCGCTTGTCGACGCGACGTTCTCTCTGGGCGACCGCACGCTGTATCTGCGCATGCCCCACTTCCACGGGCGCGATGTTCGCGAGCTCCAACAGGTGCTTTCGGCGTTGGGGTTCGCATGCGGCGTCGTCGACGGGATCTTCGGGGCGCACACCGAGGACGCGCTGCGCAAGTTCCAGCTGAACCTGGGGCTTCCGAGCGACGGCATCGCCGGCGCGTACACGTACGCGGCCATTCGCAACCTCCATCATTCGTGGGAGGGCAAAGCGGCCATCCACGAGGTCGTCCACCTGGGGTTCGCCCGCGCGGCGGGCGTGTTGGAACGCAACGCGCTTTGCCTGTTCGGAACCGAAGAATTCACCCGCAGCGTCGCATCGCGCATGTCGAACCTGTCGCTCGCGACCAACCCCCAGTCGAAGATTCTGTCGGCCGATTCGCTTCTGGTGGCCCCGGACGATTCCATGCTGCTCGTGCACATCGTCCTTCCCGATGAAGATGCCGTGCAGAACGTGCCGCGCGTCACGTTTGGGGAAGAATCGACGTTGGCGCTCCGCTTGGAGCAGGCCATCGCCGCGGCCCGCAAGACGTCGCCCCAGCGCATCGCGATCGAGCTTCCCGGCAAGGTGTGGGAAGACGCGGGCGAGGGCAGAAGCGCGCAACATTTCGCCATCACGCTGCTCGACGCGCTCTGCTCGGCGCTTTCGTAAGAGGTGCGTCCGCCCAGGCGCGGTTACGCGCAGCATTCCAAACGGGGCAACCAAATCATCCCGAAGGCCGCATCATGCGGCCTTTTTGGTGCGCGTCGATGGGTCCCTGAGGCGCCGTTTTCTGGTGCTTGCTTGCCGGCGGTTTCGCTTTGCCCGCGGTGCGTCCGGTCGGTGCTACAATGTGTGAGTTTATCAAGACGGTTCAACTGCACGAAGAGGAGACAACATGGCACGTCCCATGA
>CAKTSW010000513.1 GCA_934613165.1 uncultured Ellagibacter sp. | reverse complement strand
CGCGATACGGAATAGCCACGAGTAGGGGATCATCGCCGAGTTTCACCTACGCTGCGGAAAAGTCAGAATCCGGAAAGCAGAACGACCCGTAAGGAAGTGAAGCGCAGGTCGAACACAAGTCAGCGAGGGCCGCTCTCGTGCTCAGAATCGCCCCACCGCTCGACCAAGCGTACTTCGGTACGCGCCGAGTCGAGCACAGGAGGCAAGGCTGAGTCGACTCGTAGGTAGAGCGCGGGTCAGCGAGGGCCCGCCCGGCGGATTCAGATGGCGCGAAAGGTTGAGGAAGCGTACTTCGGTACGCGACGAAACCTTGGAGCGCCAACTGGACCGCCCGGCGGGCCCGCAGCGTCGAGCAGTTGCGCTGGCTGTAAGCCAGCGCAACCTAGAGAAGTCGGAGGTTGACTTCCTTGAGCTGGCGTCCGGTAACCTCGTTCGGGGCGCCGGTCATGGGGTCGGACGCGCTCGAGGTCTTCGGGAAGGCGATGACGTCGCGAATGGACTGCTTGCCGGCAAGCAGCATGACGAGGCGGTCGAGGCCAAGGGCGATGCCGCCATGAGGAGGCGCGCCGAGTTCGAGCGCATGGATAAGGTGGCCGAACTTCTCTTCCATCTGCTCGTCTTCCACGCCGAGGCGACGGAGCACGCGCTTCTGCAGCTCGGCGTTGTGGATACGGATGGAGCCGCCGCCCATCTCGAAGCCGTCCATGACGATGTCGTAGCTGTAGCTCGAGCATGCAAGCGGGTCGGACTCGATCTTGTCCCAATCAGCTTCCGGAATCATCGTGAACGGGTGATGCTCGGCCGCGTACTTCTTCTCTTCGGCGTCGTAACGGAACATCGGGAAATCGACGACCCACAGAAGCGCATGCCCCTCGCGCTCGATCCCGAGCGCGTCGGCCATATGGAGACGCAGCGCGGAAAGCACAGCACTTGCCGTGTCGAACGTGTCCGCAGCGAAAAGAAGCAGGTCGCCCGGCTCGACATCCGCGGCCTTCTTGATCGCGTCGTGGACCTCGTCGCCGAGGAATTTGATGATCGGGCTCTTGCCCTTAAGCTCGGTGTCGGCCTCGGTGTAGGCGATCCAGGCCATGCCCTTCGCGCCGTTGGCGGCCGCGATGTCACCAAGCTTCTCGATCTCGCCGCGGGACCAGGTGCCGGCGCCTTTCGCGTTGATGCATTTCACCACGCCGCCGTTGTCGGCAGCGCCGGTGAAGACCTTGAACCCGCAATCCTTCACCAGGTCGGTGAGGTCGACGAGTTCCATGCCGAAGCGGACATCCGGACGGTCGCAACCGAAGCGATCCATCGCTTCCTTCCACGGCATGCGCTGAAGCGGGAATTCGTGCTCGACGCCCGCAGCGGAAAGAACTTCCTGGAAGACACCTTCCATAAGGTCCATGACGTCGGTTTCCTGAACAAACGACATCTCGATGTCGACCTGCGTGAATTCAGGCTGGCGATCGGCGCGCAGGTCCTCGTCGCGGAAGCAACGCGCGATTTGGTAGTAACGCTCGATACCGCCCACCATGAGCATCTGCTTGAACTGCTGCGGGGACTGCGGAAG
>CAKTSW010000512.1 GCA_934613165.1 uncultured Ellagibacter sp. | reverse complement strand
TCGTGCAGGATGTCGAGCACGTCCATGCGGCGCGCGACGGCGCCGTTGATGAGGTACTCGCTTTCGCCGGAGCGGTACATCCGGCGCGTGATGGCGACTTCGGAGTAGTCGACGGGAATGGTGCCGTCGGAGTTGTCGAGCACCAGATCGACCTCGGCAAGCCCCGTCGCGCGGCGGGCGGAGGAGCCGGCGAAGATGACGTCCTCCATCGCCTGGCCGCGCAGGTGCTTGGCGTTGCGTTCGCCGAGCACCCACAAAACCGCGTCGGAGATGTTGGACTTCCCCGACCCGTTCGGGCCTACGATCGCGGTGATGCCGGGCTCGAGCGTAAGCACGCTTCTATCGGCGAACGACTTGAAGCCCTTGAGCACGAGGGACTTGAGATACATTGGATCCTATCCTTGATGCTTATGCTGGCGAGCAGCTTCCTTTTCAGCCTTGGCGCGGGCGCGCTGGTCGGCCTTCTCGGCCTTGGCGCGGGCGGCGGCCTCCTCCTTGGCGGCCTTGGCAGCCGCCTTCTCGGCCTTGGCGCGGGCGGCGGCCTCCTCCTTGGCGGCGCGCTCCTCCTCGGTCATGCCGATGCCGAAGAACTCGGACAGGCGAGCGAGCGTGCTTTTTGCGGCCTGGCTTTCGGCCTCCTTCTTCGTGCGGCCGGTGCCGCGCGCGAGACCCTGGTCGCCCGCGTAGACCTGCGCGACGAAGGTGCGGTCGTGCGGGGGGCCCTGCGTCTCGATGAGCTTGTAGGTCGGCGTGATGCCGTCTTCCTGCAGCTTCTCCTGCAGCGCGCTCTTGGGGTTTTCGGGCTGCGCGGCCAAATCGAGCGACATGTGCGGGATGAGCGTGCGGCGCACGAACGTCACCGCGGCGTTGATGCCGCCGTCGAGGTAGAGCGCGGCCACGACCGCCTCGTAGACGTTTTCGAGCGCGGAGTGGAGCCCGCGCTTGCCCGTGCCCGTTTCGGACGACCCGAACACGATGATGTCGGCGAACCCGAGCTTCGCGGCGACGTCGGACAGGCTCGTGCCCGCCACGAGCGCCACCTTGATGCGCGTAAGGCCGCCCTCGTCGATTTCATGGAAGCTGTCGAACGCGATCGCGGCGACGATGGCGCCCAAGATCGAGTCGCCCAAGAATTCGAGGCGCTCGTAGGAGTATTTCACCGCCTTGCCCTCGGTAGCGGACGGATGCGTGATAGCGGAAAGCAGAAGCTGTTCCTGCTTGAACTCGTAGCCCAAGATCTTCTGGGCAAGTGCGAGCTTCTCTTCCTGTTCTTCGGTTAGCGCCATGCTGTTACAACCACCTTGAATGCAATCGAATTGCGCATTGGAAACGTCGATTCGTTAAAGGTTCATTCTACCTGCGCGTCGTCTTTCCGGACCGCCCCGGAAAAGGTTTGCGCGATTATTTCAGAAACGTTCTCGCGGGCGGCGCGCGCCGTCACGAGGACGCCGTTTTTGATGGCCTTGGCGTTCGACGAGCCGTGCCCGACGACGACCGCCCCCTTGCAGCCGAGAAGCGGGGCGCCGCCGTAGGTGTCGGCGCTCATGCGGTCTTTGAGCTCGTAG
>CAKTSW010000511.1 GCA_934613165.1 uncultured Ellagibacter sp. | reverse complement strand
AAGCTTCCGTACCGCGTCATCTCGCTGTGCACGGGCGATCTGGGCTTCTCCGCGCGTCAAACCTACGACGTCGAGGTGTGGCTGCCTAGCTACAACGGCTACAAGGAAATCTCGAGCTGCTCGAACTGCGGTGACTTCCAGGCCCGCCGCGCCAACATCAAGTACCGCGACCCCGCCAAGTTCAAGGGCACGCGCTACCTGCACACGCTGAACGGTTCCGGCCTGCCCGCGGGCCGCACCATGGCCGCCATCCTGGAGAACTACCAGCAGGCCGACGGCACCATCAAGGTGCCCGACGTGCTCGTTCCCTACATGGGCACCGACGTCATCAAACCGGTGGAATAACGGGCGTGTACTCAAACGATCGACAGGGCCGATCCGGGCAGGGTCCCGACCGGCCCCGAACCGACGCGCGCCCACGGCGCGCTTCCTCGAACGGCGGTGCCGATGCGCGCCGCCGTTCGGCGCCTGGCGTCTCTGCGTCCGAACGTGAGGGGGACGCGCTCTCGGACTCGCGATCGGACGTGCATTCGGGTGCGCGACCCCAAGGCAAGCCGCTTCGCCGTGCTTCTGACCCGCAGCGCTCGGGCGTGCGTGTGCCCGCTTCTCGCGAAAACGCCCGCGGTGCCGCGCGCGAGGACGCTCGTGGCGCGAGGGAAAGCACCCGTGCCGCGCGGGAAGGCGCCCGCGAGGGCGAACGTACTGCACGTGAAGGCGCCCGCACGCCGCGCGAGGAGGCGTCGCTCGAGTCCCGTCGCGTCCTGAAGAAGCCGCGCGAGAAGTGGCCCTTCGTCGTTGTCGGGTCCGTCGTCGCTCTCGTCGCCGCGATCGTGATCGCGTTCTCGTGCTGGCGCTGGCCGCTTTCGCACGATGCGCAGGACATCCAGGGCGTGTGGTACATCGCCGGCACGCAGAAGACGGCCACGATCACCGCCGACAAGATCGAGCTTTCCGACGACGTCGCCTATTCCTACGAGCTCGACGAGGGCGCGAAAACGCTCACGCTCTCGTTCGGCTCCATGACCGGCGACGCCCGTTACCGCTTCTCGCTCGACAGGCAGGAACTCGCCATCCGCGACGGTGCAACGTCTTCGACCGATTCCCTGCTCGAAGACATCCCCTGGACGCTTGCCGCCTTGGGGCGCGCCATCCAGGGCGATGCGGCGAGTCCTGAGTTCTCCGGCTCGCAGACCATGGTGCTCACGCGCACCCCGCAATCGTAAGGCGTGTCGCTCGTTATGGCGAAAGCGACCGTCGGGGAAACGACCGCGGGGGAGGCCATGCGCCTTAGCCGTATTTGCGTGCGCGGCGCCCGCATCGAGGCGAACGTGCTCGTCGCGTCCGCCTTTCGCTACACCACGCCCGCGATCGCGCGGCGCATCTGCGAGAAGTTCCCCCGCCTGCCGCGCCACACGTGCGTGAACGATGCGGGTCCCACTTTCGGTGCAGTCATCGATCACACGCCGTTGCCCCATCTGCTTGAGCATCTCGTCATCGACTTGCAGGTCGCGAACGAGAAATGCGATACCCTAAGCGAATGCTTCACCTATGTCGGTACGACGCAATGG
>CAKTSW010000510.1 GCA_934613165.1 uncultured Ellagibacter sp. | reverse complement strand
CTGCTGTTCCTCGACGAGCTCCAGGAGTGTCCCGAGGCGCGCTCGGCGTTCAAGTACCTCGCCCAGGACGGCCGCTGCGACGTAATCGGGTCGGGCTCGCTGCTCGGCGTGCGCTTCCGCGAGCTCGCTGACGCCCCATCGCTGCCGGTCGGCTACGAGCGCCAGGTCGTCATGGGGCCGCTCGACTTCGAGGAGTACCTCTGGGCGCGCGGGTACGGCCGCGGGGCGGCCGCGGAACTCCGCGGCTTCCTCGAGCGCCTCGAGCCGGTGCCCCGCGCCGCGAACGAGGAGATGTCTCGCCTCCTGCGCGAGTACCTCGCGGTCGGCGGCATGCCTGCCGTGGTCGAGGCGTTCCTCGCCGGGCTCGACTGGGGGACGGCCCACGAGGCCCAGCTCATGCTCCACGGGCTCTACCTCGACGACGTGGCGAAGTACGCCCCACCCGCGGAGCGCGTTAAGGCGCGCGCGTGCTACCTGTCCCTGCCCCGGCAGCTCGCCAAGGAGAACACGAAGTTCCAGTACTCGGTCGTCGAGAAGAGGGCGGGGGCGCGCAAGTTCGAGGGGTCGGTCGACTGGCTCGTCGGCGCCGAGGTCGCGCTCAGGTGCCGGGCGGTGTCCGCGATGAGCTTCCCGCTCGCGTCCTACGAGGACGGATCCCGCTTCCGCCTCTACGCCAACGACACGGGGCTGCTCATGGCGATGTTCGACTTCAGCATGAAGGCGGCGGTGGTCGACGACGGACTCGCCGGCCCGATGAGGGGCGGACTCTACGAGAACCTCGCGGCGTGCATGCTCGCGAGGGCGGGCGTGCCGCTCAGGTACTGGACGTCGCGCAACGGCGCGCATGAAATCGAGTTCGTCGCCGAGAGGGACACAGCGCCCGTCCCCGTCGAGGTGAAGGCCTCGCGCGGGGCGACGGCCTCGCTCAACTCCGCGCTCGGGCTCGACGGCGTGCGCGTCGGTTACAAGCTCGGCGGCGGCCTGAACGTCGGGCGCGACGGCAAGAAGGTCACGCTGCCCCTCTACATGCTCGCCTTCCTGTTCGAGCGGGATGCCTGACGCCCTTGCCTCGCGAAGACGTCCGCCTCCGGGGCCCATCCAGCCCTCGACCGGAAAGGCGCTGAAGTCTTACGCGCAGCATATCAAGAAACGTTTGCTAGAATACTAACGAGGGCGCTTCGCGCATCTGGGCGGCATACCGAAAGGAGGCCGCTTATGGACGCTTCTACAGTTAATGCTATCTGCAATATTTTGCTGGTGGTCATCGGCATCATGGGGCTTTTGCTCATGATGCGGAAGTGAGCGCGAACTGCGATTCGAAAAGGAAAAGCCGGGGAACCCTGCAAAGTGACCCGGCTTTGACGAAATAAGAACGTCGCCCAGTGCACTGGGGCGCCCTCAACCCGGATTATAGCAGACGGCAAGGCTCCATGGGCGCTAATTCTTCTCATCCGCACCCCGCCCACACCAGTGTCCGCTGGCAGCCTCACCCTCTTCCCTCGCCATCCACCTCCACCGGCGGCTCGTAGAACGTCCCCTCGCTCAGCATCGCGTAGATCACCGTCACGCGATGCCGTGCCAGCGC
>CAKTSW010000509.1 GCA_934613165.1 uncultured Ellagibacter sp. | reverse complement strand
GCTCGAAGAGGGGCTCGGCGGGCTCGACGATGTTTTCGCGATCGAGGACGAGCGCGTGAGGCGGGGCGAGGAACAGCACGAGGCGCAGCTGCGCTACAAGTCGTGCGAGAAGAAAAACCGCTATGCGACGAGGGAAGACGCTGAGGAGGTTCGTGCGTGGTGCGAGGCTCGGGGAAAACGGGGCCTCGCGATCTACCGATGCGAATGGTGCGGTGGATGGCACCTCACGTCGCACCCTCGCGGCTAATCCCTCGGGATTCTCTGCGTTCCGCGGGGGCGAATGCAGGAGATCCCCGCGGCCGGTTGCGAGGGGGATGCGGCCGCTTTAGCGTTCCGACAGAAGGAGCCCTGCGATGGTGAGCGCCGCCCCGATGGCGATTTGCCAGGTCAGCGGCTCGCCGAGGACGACGACTGAGCACGCCACGGTGATAACGGGCGAAAGATAGATGTAGGCGCTCGTGCTGACGACGCCCAAGATGCCGGCCGCTTTGTTCCAGGTGACGTAGCAGGTGGCCGATGCGACAAGGCCCAAGAACAGCAGGTTCGCGATCATCACGGGGTCGGCCAGCCAGCCGACGCCCTCGCCGCTCGCCCCTTGGCCGAATCCCATAACCGGCAGGAGCGGCAGCATGAACAGAAGCCCCCAGAGGAACGTCCGCTTCGTGGTCGCGATGGTGGAAAGCCCCAGCTTGCCGAGCTTTTTCCCAATGGTCGAGTAGATGGCCCATGCGAGCGCCGCGGCCACGGCCAGAAGGCAGCCGGCAAGGCCCGCGTCCCCCGCGCCGGCTCCTTCGTAGCTGATGAGGGCGATTCCCGCGATCGCAAGAGCGAATCCTGCGAAGAACCGCGCCGAGACGCGTTCCTCGCGCGTGCCGAACAGGGCGATGAGCGCGATGAACAAAGGCGCGACGGCGACGATGACGCCCACGTTCGAGGCGCTCGTCATGGTGAGCGCGACGTTTTCCATAAGGAAGTACAGCGCGATGCCCGTAGCGCCCGCCGCCGCGAACAGCGCTTCGGTGCGCCACCCCAAAAACGGCGTGACGCGGTGGTGGATGATGCAGAGCGCAAGCGCGCCGAGCGCGAACCTTAAGAAGAGGATCTCGATCGGGTTCGCGGCAGTGAGCAGCACTTTCGTGCACACAAAGGTAACGCCCCACACGGCGACGGTGAAGAAGGCGAGCGCATGCCCGCGAGCGCGATGCGCGTGCTCGGTGTGCGTAAGGGCCGCTTCCGCCATGAAGTATGCCTTTCGGGTCGTTTTCGTGGGTGTTCGAAGTCACCGGTGAAAGTCCGAAAGAGATTTCAACCGGCGGCGCGAACGTCCATTATGCCCGAGCGCTTGCCGGCAAGAAGGGGAAAGCGGGCGAGGGGCTAAGACGAAGCGTGTCCGGGCCGCAAACGGGAAAAGCGCCGATGTCCTCGATGCTGAGGGGGTATCGGCGCCTATAGCATGCGCAGCGAAGGCCATTGCGGGTCGCCTCGATGGACTGCGATGGCGGGAAGAGTTACCTGCTTATGCCCCTAAGGCTTTCAAAAGCTCGTCGGTGCTGATGACGTGGCAGTAGATGTTGTTGAGGATTTC
>CAKTSW010000508.1 GCA_934613165.1 uncultured Ellagibacter sp. | reverse complement strand
GCGCGATGCCTGGATATGCATAGCAGCAGTTCATCGAAGGAGTAAGCAAGCCCTATGGAAAACATGCCGAAGAACTATGACGCGGAAGCGGTCGAGCAGCGCATGCTCGACAAATGGCTTTCGGGCGACTACTACCGCCGCAATCCCGGCGTCGGCGATTGCACGGTGACCATCCCGCCCCCGAACGTCACCGGTAAGCTGCACATGGGCCATGCGCTCGACGACACCATCCAGGACACCATCATCCGCACGAACCGCATGCGCGGCGTTTCCACGCGCTGGATCCTCGGCACCGACCACGCCGGCATCGCCACGCAGACCAAGGTCGACAAGAAGCTCGCGTCCGAGGGCGTCTCCCGCCGCGAGATCGGCCGCGAGAAGTTCGTCGACGCGTGCTGGGACTGGACGCACGAATACGGCGGGCACATCGTCGAGCAGATCAAGCGCATGGGCTGCTCGATCGACTTCTCCGACCCGCACTTCACCATGGACGCCGACTACGCCACCGCCGTGCGCAAGGTCTTCTGCGACTGGTACCACGACGACCTCATCTACCGCGGCAAGCGCATCGTGAACTGGTGCCCGCACTGCACCACCGCGATTGCCGACGACGAGGCGGAGTACAAGGAAGAAGACGGGCACCTGTGGCATCTGCGTTACCCGCTCGTCGAGCCCGTCGACGGCCAGGACTACATCGTCGTCGCCACGACGCGCCCCGAAACCATGCTCGGCGACACCGGCGTCGCCGTCTCGCCGAAGGACCACGACAAGGACAAGTTCGTCGGTGCCAAGGTGAAGCTGCCGATCGTCGACCGCGAGATCCCCATCTTCTCCGATTTCTACGTCGACGCGGGCTTCGGCTCGGGCTTTGTGAAGGTAACGCCTGCTCACGACCCCAATGACTTTGCCATGGGCGAGCGCCACGGCCTCGAGAAGATCAATATCTTCGACGAGACGGCGCACGTGGTCGAAGGCTACGGAGAGTTTTCCGGCATGAGCCGCGACGAATGCCGCGAGGCGATCGTCGCCTGGTTCGACGAGCACGGTCTGCTCGACCATGTGGAAGACCATCATCACTCCGTCATGCATTGCTACCGCTGCGACTCCACGCTCGAGCCGTGGCTGTCCGAGCAGTGGTTCGTCGCAGTCGACAAGCTGAAGGGTCCGGCGACCGAGGCGGTCACCTCGGGGCAGATCACGTTCCATCCCTCGCGTTGGACGCAGACCTACCTCACCTGGATGGAGAACCTCAAAGACTGGTGCATCTCGCGCCAGCTGTGGTGGGGCCATCGCATCCCGGTGTTCCATTGCGAGGACTGCGGCTGGGAAGACGCGCTCATGGAAGACACCGACGTGTGCCCGAAGTGCGGCAGTCATCACGTGCGCCAGGAAGAAGACGTGCTCGACACCTGGTTCTCGAGCCAGCTGTGGACGTTCGCCACGCAGGGGTGGCCGAACCATCCCGAGCGGTTGGAAGGGCATCATCCCACCACGGCGCTCGTCACGGCGCGCGACATCATCGCGCTGTGGGTTGCCCGCATGATCATGTCGTCCACCTACTTCCTGAAGGAAATCCCGTTCAAGGACG
>CAKTSW010000507.1 GCA_934613165.1 uncultured Ellagibacter sp. | reverse complement strand
GCCGCGTCCACCCCAAGCCCGCAGCGCCACTTCATGTACGTCATCGAATGCGCCGATGGCACGCTCTACACCGGCTATACCACCGATGTCGCCGCACGCTTCGCCCGCCACTGCGCGGGCACGGGCGCGAAGTACACGCGGGGCCGCGGCCCGCTCAATCTGCTCGCCAGCGCCGAATTCGAGACAAAGCACGACGCGATGAGCGCCGAGTACCGTTTCAAGAGGCTTTCGCGCGACCAGAAAGACGCGCTGCTCGCACGTGCGGCGGCAAGCGATGAACCGTTCGAAACGATTTTGCGAAAAGAGTTGCTGAGCTAGGGTTTTTCTCGCAGTTTCATGCTTGTTACGCATGAATCATGCGATTACTATACACATTATGCATAATATTTAGCCGAATTCGGGAAAGCAGGGAGCCATGGACGGAAGCATCTTGCGATATCGAGCATTCGTTCTCACCGCCGAGTTCGGAAGCTTCACACGCGCCGCCGACGCGCTCGCGTATTCGCAACCGCAAATAAGCCGCATGGTTGCCGAGCTCGAAGCCGAATGGGGCGTGCAGCTGCTCGAACGCTCGCGTGCGGGCGTCATGCTCACGTCCGAAGGCACGAAGCTCCTTTCTGCCGCACGGGCCATCGTCGCAGCGCAAGACGAGTTCTGCGCCCAAGTTGACAACGTGTGCGGCCTTGCGTCGGGTATCATCCGAATCGGCGCGTTCTCCAGCGTCGCCGCGCACTGGCTTCCCAACATCATCCGCGCGTTCCAAGACGACTACCCCGGCATGGATTACAAGCTCTTCCTCGGCGACTACATAGAAATCGAGCAGGCGCTCGTCGACGGGCGCATCGATTGCGGGTTTCTCCGCATGCCTGCGAATCCCGCGCTTACCCTGCGCGAAGTCGAGAAGGACGAGCTGCTTGCCGTGCTGCCGGTGGGCCATCCCCTAGCTGAACTCGACGCCGTAACGCCCAAGCAGCTCGCGAAGGAGTCGTTTCTTCTGCTCGAAAAAGACGAGGGTGCCGACGTGCCGGAAGCGTTCAGGCGATCCCGCGTCAAGCTGAAGCCCCATGCAACGCTCTCCGACGATCGCACCATCGTGTCGATGGTCGAAAAAGGGCTCGGGGTGAGCGCCCTCCACTCGCTCGCGCTTGCCCGCACCCCCTATCACGTCGTGACGCGGCCGCTTAAACCGCGCTCCTTCCGCACCATCGGGTTCGCCACGAAAAAAGAAAGCGCCGCACCTTTATCGGTGCAGCGCTTCGTCCACTACCTCGATTGCCGCGACGGCGGCAAACCTTACTCGAAGGAGTAAAGATCCTTCGTAGCCTCCTGAAAGGCGCGGTATGCCTCTTCAGCCACGGCCTCATCCTCGACGAGTTCGAAGCCGACCGGCTCGTCGTCCTCGTCGAATTCGACCGCCTCGAGAATCACGACCTCACCCGACGAAAGCGCCGGCTCGTCGTCGCTCACCGGGAAGAAGAACCCGTAGCGGCGATCGTCGTGCAGAAGCAGGCCCAAAAACTCGAGCGTCGTCGTGTCGCCCTTCGCGTCCTGGAAGTCGAGCGTCATGCCCTCTTCAATCGGCGGGCAGAAATTAGGG
>CAKTSW010000506.1 GCA_934613165.1 uncultured Ellagibacter sp. | reverse complement strand
TTGATGCGCTCGACGAGCCAATCGAAGCCGTACACCCACTTCTCCACGAACTCGTGGTCGTAGATGTCCTCGTCGACGATGACCTTCAGCATGCCGATCGCGAGTGCGGCGTCGGTGCCGGGGCGAAGCTGCAGGACGTATTCAGCGCGAGAACCCATCCAGGTGATCTGGGGGTCGACGACGATGAGCTTCATGCCCATCTTCATCATGTCGATGATCTGGTGACCGAAGTAGCCCGCCGGGTTGGAAACGAGCGGGTTGGAGCCCCACACGATCATGTACTCGGGACGCTCGAAGCGCGGGTCGTTGTACTTCTCGTCGAAGAACATGCCGCTGTCGACTTCAGGATAGCCGGAGCCGAAGATGTTCGCGGCCATCATGCAGCGCGGGCCGTAGCAGGAATCGCCCGAGATCGGCGCCGCGACGTTTGCCGAACGGAAGTCGGCGAACGAGATGACCGGGTAGAACATGGTGGCCTCGCGGCCGGTGCCGCCGAGCGTCAGAACCGCGTTGCGGGTTCCGGACTTCTCAACCACCTTGTTGTAGTTCTCCTCGATGAGATCGTACGCCTCATCCCAGCTGATCTGCTGCCATGCGTTCTTGCCGCGGTCCTTCGGGTCGCGCTTCATCGGGTGGATGATGCGCTCCGGATGGTACTCGAACTCGGTCATGTTCAGGCACTTGATGCACAGACGGCCCTGCGTGATCGGGTTGCTCTCGTCACCTTCGATACCTACGAACTTGCCGTCCTTGACATGAAGGATGGCACCGCATGCGCTGCCGTGGCAACCAGGAGCCGACCACACGTTCGTGCGGACATAGTAGTCGTCGTCAGTTCCGACTCGGTATTCCCCTTCTGGAATCTGCATTCCTTCTCCCCTCTCGTCTTATGAGGTTTTCCTGACGACCTCGATTATGGGGAGCGGCGACGTCATGCGCTAAACGACAAAACGTCATGAAATGATGAAGATTCGGAAAACGGGCGTGATTATCCGTATGCGGTTAGCGATTCGATTCGTCGGAAAGGAAGGCGCGGAACTGGGCAAGCGCTTCGTTGTCCTCGTCGTTGCGGACGGCAACGCAGCAGTCGACGGCGAAGGAGTCGTCGTCGAAGTCGCGTATCACCATGTCGTCGCGCAGGCGAATGCGCTCGTCGTTGCGCAGCCCTGTCGTGAACACGTAGACGCATTCGGCGGGCGCATCGAAGAAGAAACTGGCCTGCGACGTGGGGTTGAAGCGGTAGAGCCGCGGGCGGAACCCGTGGTCGGCACACAGCTCCGTGATGCAGCTTACCAAGGGATGCGCGAGCTCCATGCTGCACATGATGGGGACGCCGTCGAGGTCGGAAGGGAGGAGGCGCTCCTTCAGCGCGAGGGGATGATCCTTCCTGCACCATACGACGAGCGGCTCCCTCATAAGGCCGTACTCGGTCGTCCCTTCGGGCGCCCTGCTCGCCTTGTTCACCGGGTTGTATCCCAACCCGACGTCAACCAAGCCCTCTTCGAGTGCTTCGCCGGAGGTTTTATACGCTTCATTCCTTAAATAGAAATGGAAGGGAACGCTGCATTTGCCTGAGAAGGCGTGCATGATGCGCTCAA
>CAKTSW010000505.1 GCA_934613165.1 uncultured Ellagibacter sp. | reverse complement strand
CGTTGCTTTTGGAATGCCTCGTCGACATCAAGGACCGCATACCCAAGGCGATGAGCGATCCGGAAACGACCCCCCCTGTTACCGATAAAATAGTGAGGAGATTAGTGCTATGAGCGATATCAAGGAAGCGTACGAGAAGATCGGGGCCGACTACGAGGGCGTGCTCCGCCGCCTTTCGAGCGACGCGCTCGTCACGCGGTTCGCGGGCAAGTTCCTTAAGGATCAGAGCTTCGCGCAGCTTGCCAGCGCGATGGAGGCGGGCGACGCGCAGGCGGCCTTCGTCGCCGCGCACACGCTCAAAGGCGTGTGCCAGAACCTCGGGTTCGACAACCTGTTCGTGCCGGCCGTGGAAATCACCGAGGCGCTCCGCGCGGACGACATGGAAGCGGCCCGCCCGCTGTTCCCGGCGGTGAAGGAGCAGTACGACCTCACGGTCGCCGCGCTTTCCGCCTGCCTCGGGGAATAACCCGGCTTTCTTGCGCCCTCTTCGCGCCGCCCGCACGCTGTCTTTCGCGCGGGTGGGGAAGGGGCGTTATACTTACTGGTGCTTAAGCGGGCACGCCGCCCGCTCGCAGGATTCACCGAAACGAAGCGCCTGACGGCGCGCCCGGCTTTTGGCCGAAGGCGCGCGTTCGGCCAAGGAGAGGAAAACATGTCGTCATCGATCGTAGTCGTCGGCCACAAGAACCCCGACAATGACGCCATCAGCGCTGCTGTTGGCTACGCCTACCTCAAAAACGAGCTTGCCCGCCGCGCGGGCGAGGACGCGGTTTACGAGCCGGTCCGCCTGGGGCCGCTTCCGCCGGAAACCGAGTGGATCTTGGGCGAGCGCGACATCGCCGAGCCCCGTCTCATCGACTCGGTTCCCGAAGGCGCCAAGGTCGTTCTCGTCGATCACAACGAGCTTCTGCAGTCCGTCGACGGCCTTGACACCGACGACCTTGTCGAAGTCGTCGATCACCACCGCCTCGGCGGCCTCACCACTGCGCAGCCCATCCGCGTGAACGTGAAGCCCGTCGGCTCCACCGCCGCCATCGTCGCACGCGAGTTCGAGATCGAGGGCGTCGACATGCCCGAGTCCATCGCCGCGTTGCTCCTCGGCGCCATGCTTACCGACACCGTCATCATGAAGTCGCCCACCACGACCGACTTCGACCGCGACATCATCGCGCGCACGGCCAAGACCTTAGGCCTCGACCCGGTCGAGTACGGCATGGACATCTTCAAGTGCCGTTCCAACCCCGCAGAGCTGCCCGTCGACAAGCTCGTGAACGCCGACGCGAAGGAATTCGAGCTCAAGAACGGCAACAAGGTCTACATCGGCCAGTTCGAGACCGTCGATCTGAAGGCGGTCCTCGGCCGCGAGCCCGAGATCCGCGAGGCCATCAAGGCTCTCGTCGCCGAAAAGGGCTACCAGTTCGTGCTGTTCTTCGCGACCGACATCCTCGCCGAGGGCAGCCAGTTCATCTGCGAAGGCGACACCCAGTTCGTCTCGCAAGTGTTCGGCGTCGATTTGAACGACGGAAAGAGCGTCTGGATGCCGGGCGTGCTTTCCCGCAAGAAGCAGGTCGCGGCCCCCATCCTCGCCGCCTAGCCGATGC
>CAKTSW010000504.1 GCA_934613165.1 uncultured Ellagibacter sp. | reverse complement strand
TTTTCCTTCTATGCTTTCTCTTGAAAACCGTTTTCCACATATCGGTGTAAAGACACAGTTTGACATTATACTGCGCACGTTTAACCTACGCAATGAGATTGCGCAAGAAAAAATACGAGTTTCCGAGAGAGGTCCTGGACAATCCGCATTCGCGAGGCGTCGTATACATCCCGGTCTTTACGTAGATATAATTGGCTCTTGCCTACAAAAGCGTGAGCAATGCATATGATACCACACCTGCGACAGCGCAGCCAAGAAGAGATTTCGTCTTCCACGCCACCACCACGACGACGGCCGACGCGACGAGCGGGGCGGCGGCCGGCCACAGCCCGGCATCGAACATACCGGGAGTGAGCAGGTCGTTCGCCACGAGCGCGGCAAACGCCGCCGAGGGAATGAATCCGAGCGCGCGCTCGACGACTTCGGGAAGCTTCCTTCCCTTCAGCAGAAGAAGCGGCAAGGTGCGGCAGGCGAGCATCGTGATCATGCAGGTGACGAGCACGATAAGGTAGTCTTCCCAACTCATGCGCGGCCCCCTTTCCCGCCGTCGCGCGAAGACGGGGCGCCGTCGCCTACGGCGGCGACTGCGCTCTCGAGGCGCGCGTCTTCCTCGCGGCGCGCCTTCCTCACCTGGGAGACGCAAAGCGCCGCCGCGACGCCGAGGACGGCGCCGAGCAGGATCGCCGGGCCGGTGAGCCCGACGAGCTTGAACGTGTACACGCCGAGCATGGCGACGACCGCCGCGACGACGTTTTCCAAGGCGAGCTTCTGCGTGCAGAGAAGGCAGATGAAGATGGAGGTCATCGCGAACGAGGCGATCGCGAGCGGGATGCCGATGGCGCTTCCCACGATCACGCCGACCACATTCGAGATCGTCCACGAGGCGCAAGAGAACACGTTCACGAGAAGCGCGCGGCGCACCGTCCAGCCGCCTTCCTCGAACTTCATCGTGTTCACGCCGTACGACTCGTCGGTCACCGTCGCCGCGAACAGAAACGCGAGGCGCTTCTTCACGCCGACGCATTGCGGGGCGAACGCGGCCGAATAGAGCATCTGGCGCGTATTGACGAACGAGACGCTCGCGATGATGGACGCAAGAGGCGCCCCGGCAAGCCACATGTTCGGAATCATGAACTGGCCGGCCCCCGAGTAGAAGAGCACCGACATGAGCAGCACCTGCACGGCGTCGAGCCCGATCGAATCGGAAAGGATGCCGCAGGGTATGCCGATGGCGATGTAGCCGAGCACAATGGGAATCGCCGCCTGGAAGCTCAGGCGCACGTCGGTTCGTATGTTTTCCATAGCCTCTTAAAAGTGAAGGGAATGCGGTTCGAACAGGTTCTGGAAGCGGCTTTTCGCGTACCGATCGGTCATCCCCGCGATATAGTCGGTCGCCGCGCGCACGTCGTCCCCTTCCGAGATGGCGCGGTATTCCGCCGGTATGTCGTCTGGATGCTCGATGTAGTACGTGAAGAGCACGTCGATGAGACGCATGGCCTTGGCGACCTCCTCCATCACCACATCAGAAGTATAAACGTTATCGAAGAGAAACGCCCGCAATTCCATCATGGCCGACCAGACCGCGTCGGACATGCGGATGTCGCC
>CAKTSW010000503.1 GCA_934613165.1 uncultured Ellagibacter sp. | reverse complement strand
GACGCACACAAGTGCCAGGCCGATCACGACACCGAAGCCCATGTTGGAGAAGCCGAGATTAAATCCGCATGCCCAAAGATGCACATACTTTCCGCCACCGACGATACCGAACGCGTCTGTCTTGATAACGAGGTACGGCACGAGCAAACCAACAATCGTGGCAACGACAAGGCTCTTGCCGCGGAAGCCGACGTTGCGCGCGAGCGGGCGGCGTACAGAGGCGAAAGCGGGAATCTCCTCGATTGCCAGAAGGGCCGTAGCCATCACGAAAGCGACCCAAACGAAGATCCCCAGAAGCCCAATGTAATCCTTGTACATCCAAACCTGATCCGAGGAGTCAATGTAATTCGGCACCGCATCGCCTACAACAAGTTGTCCGTATTTCAGCATATTCCCGATAGTCTGGGAGTTCACGAACGCGGCTTCGTGAATGCGCTGATTCTCGACGATATAGACAAAACCATTGCCCTCTTCAAAGGATCCGTAGACCTTGCCCTCCTCAACTTCGGTTACATTTTCGCAGCCAGGAACGTTATGGAGAATAGGAAGCGGGTCCTGAATCGGCATGGGACCGCCGACTTCAACGTCACCGACAAGGGAGACATAGTTCCCTCGGTAATTACTCCATTCCTCAGCGTAAGGATTGTTCTCTCCACGAAGCAGAATAACCGGGGACTCCAGGATGACCGTCTGCGCTCCATATTTCGCGCCGAGCATCGTCGCCGCATTGCACCCCATAGAGTGACCAGAAGCGATGATGTTGTTAGTATCGACGTAGGGAAGGGTATAGGCGTACTGGAAGAACAAGTCTGCTTCGTCGAGCAAGCCTCTCGGGGACGTTGCCGCCCCGAAGCTTTTATCCGTTATTGTGCCGTCGAAATAACCCTGGGAATCGCCCGAGCCGTACAGATCCGGTGTAACCACGACAAAGCCGCGACGCGCGAACTCCATAGCCTGAGACTCGTGATTTCGAGCATTGCCTGCATTGCCGTGGAACATGATGATCGTCGGCGCGGGAGTGGCATCGGTCGCGTTCTGCGGACGGTATACCAGCCCGCTGAACTCGGCTCCGTCGTTGCCCGACAGTTTGATTCGATCGATGCTGATGTTGCCCATTCCGGTGATGACTCCCCAGTTGATGGCGCTGACGAGCAGCAATAGCGCTAGGGTGATGCACCAGCCCCTGCGCACATTCCTTCTCCGACGCGCCCGCTTCTGCGGGTCGCTGAACTCGGCGCTCAGCTTCTCGTCCATCGCGCGGTCGCGTTCCGCCTGCGCGATGGCTTTTTCTTTTTTCGTCATTTGATTCCCCTTTTCGGTAGTTGCCAATTGGGCGCGGTTGCTTTCGCAAACGCTTTCTCCCCCTCCCTCCTTAACTACACGCACCCCTTTTACTGCAACCTCGATACTTTCAGATAAACCCCTGAACTACATCGCCCATGTACTGGGCAGTTCGTGCAAATGACTAAACCAGGGAGATAAACCTTCTATAAACTAACAGGTAGATATCTTGATAAATTGCCTGGTGGGACGTGGGGAGAGATAGATGAGCAGAATCGATGAAATCGCGAGGGAAATCGCAGCCATTCCCCTCGCGATTTACGGG
>CAKTSW010000502.1 GCA_934613165.1 uncultured Ellagibacter sp. | reverse complement strand
GTCGCGCACCGTGCGTGTCTCGACGGTGACGCCCGAGAACGCGTCGGAGTGCTCGGCGATGAACGCGACGTCGCGCAGGCGCACGTCGCTCGCCACGACGCGCTGGCTCTGCGCGCCGGCGGTGGTCGACTGGATGCGCTGACGAACGATGGTCGCCGGGATGCCGAGCACCGCCGACAGGCGCGCGACGACGTCGTGGTCGTCGGCGACGTCGGCGTCGGCGAGCACGGTTTGGCTTGCGCGGTTCTTCACGAGCGGCGTGCCGTCGGCATCGCAGATGTAGCCGCGCGGCGCCGGGGTGGACACGGTGGTGTAGAGGTTCTTCGCGGCCTCGCTCGCGTAGTCGTCCTTCGAGAGCACCTGCATACCCCACAGGCGCGCCGCGAGCACGCCGAAAATCGCGGCGGAGAAGATGCCGACGCCCGCGAAGCGGGACTTCAAATCGTCGGCCGGCTTCTTGGAGTTCGCATGCCCCGAAGACACCTGCACGTCGTTTTCGGGGCGCTGCTTCTTCTTCCCGCGGCCGATGGGCTCGCTCGTGCCCACGCCGACGGTGGAGAGCTGCTGGAACTCCTTTTTCTGCCCACCGGCGTACGGGGTCTGCCTGCGCGAGCGCATGACGAGCACGACCACGATGATCGCGGCGACGACAAACGCGGCAAGGACGGCCGAAAGAATGGCGATAAGCACGGCCGCCCCCTAGCGAAGGTGGGGCATCCCAGGCTGCTGCTGGATCGGCTGGCCCAAGACGCGCACGACGATCGGATAGAAGACAAGCCCGATAAGGCCGCTGTAGACGGTGCACGGCAGGGCCCGGAAGACGAACGCGTCGAGCGCGCTCACGCCTGCGCCGAACGCCATCATGAACACCGCGTAGAAGACCTCGATGACGAGCGTCGACGCGGTGATCAGGAACAACGGGATGAAAAGCGTGTCGTTGTCGAGCAGGAGGTAAGCGCGCTTCGCGAGCATGGCGACGGCAAGTAGGAGAAACGCCATGGCGCCCACCGGCCCCGACCCCAGAAGGTCGAACAGAAGACCCAGCACGAAGAAGAACACCGGTCCCGACTGGTCGGGGCAGCCGATGGCGACGGCAAGCGCATAGGCCATGATGAAGTTAGGGACCACACCGAAAAGCGCGATGTTCGGGGCAAGCGCAACCTGGAGCACGACGGCGATGAGGGCCCCGATCACCCGGGGCACGACCGTAATCGGATCGTTCACGAACTTGCACCTCCTTAACGGGAAGAGCTCGAAGCCGACTGCGACGACGAGCCCGATGATGTGGATGAGCTGGACGACGAGGAGCTCGCCGAGTCAGAAGAGGAATCGCTCTCCGAGCTGCTCGACGACGCGGACGCGGAATCGGAGGAGACGCTCGTCACCACGACGACTTCCTCGAGCGACTTCGCCTCGTCGTTTTGCGAGACGACGATGCGCCGGGTGGCATCGCCCTGGCTGCCCTCGATCTTCACGACGGTACCGATGAGCAGGCCGCGCGTGTAGCTTCCGCCGAGCCCCGACGTGAGGACGACGTCGCCGACGGAAACCTGGACGTCGGAGTCGACGTTCTCGAGGTAGAGAAGGCCGTCGAGCGAGCCGCGCAC
>CAKTSW010000501.1 GCA_934613165.1 uncultured Ellagibacter sp. | reverse complement strand
CCTGACCGACGAAGTTGAAGATGATCTCAATCGTCTGTCGGCGTTTTCCGGAGGACTTGTCGGCCTCGTGTACGATGATCTTCTTGATGAACTCGTTCACGATGACGGTGGTCAGTTTGGGAATGTCCACGTACTTCTCCACCAGGGCGTGGAAGTGGTCGTAGTTGGCATTGTCCTCCTGCTGCTGGGCAATCCATTCTTCCATCACGGTGATTTCTGTTGTCAGGCGTTCCTGCTCGGCTTCATAGTCCGCTGTCATCTTCTGGTATCGATCATCCGGCAGGGAGCCGAGAACGTGATCCTCGTACAGCCGGGTCATTAGCTTGTCAAGATCCTCTAACCGTTTCTTTGCCTGCGCCAGCTGCTTCTGATTCTGGCGGATGCTGCTGTCCTGCGCTTTTCGGGTGGACTGCATCCACTCCTCCTGAAAGCCTTCAGCGTCTTGTCGAACATAGGCGGTGACAGCACGGATGCGTTCCAGCACGATGTCCCGCAGGACTTCCTCCCGGATGAAGTGGCAAGTGCATTCGCCGCGGCCGCTCTTATATCCGGAGCACACATAGTGATCCTGCTTTCCCTTAATGCTCTTGCAGGTGGCAAAGTGCATCCTTTTCCGCAGTCGGCACAGAAGGTGATTCCGGCGAACATTCCCTGGCGCTCAGCCCGCTGAAGGCTCCGGTGACGCTGTTGGCGCAGCTCCTGTACCCGGTCCCACAGTGCTTTCGGAACGATCGGTTCCTGGGTGCCATCAGTGATCACCATGTCCTCTGGCTTGTTGGGGATGCGTTTCTTCAGTTTGTACGACTTGGAGTAGGTCTTAAAGTTGCAGGTGCATCCGGTGTATTCGATGCGTTCGAGGATCGCGTCTGACCAGTGATACGGATGCGCTGGCAGTGGCTTCCCATGCCGCTGTTTATACACAGCGGTCGGCATCAGGATTCGATCTTTCTCCAGAATAGCCGCAATGCTCTCGGAGCCTTTTCCTTCCATTGCCAGGCCAAAGATTCGCTTGACAATAGGCGCGGTTTCCGGATCGATCATCCAGTGCCCTTTCTGTATCGGATCTTCCAGATAGCCATATGGTGGACGGTTGAGGTGTTCACCTCGCATGCCCTTCGCCCGGATCACCGCCCTTACCTTCCGGCTGGTATCCTTGGCATAGAAGTCATTGAACAGGTTGCGCACCGGAGTGAAATCGCTGTCGCCGTGTTCGGAGTCCACGCCGTCATTCACGGCGATGAAACGGACATTCCTGCTGGGAAACACGATCTCCGTGTAATGCCCGACCTGCAGGTAATCCCGGCCGAACCGGCTCATATCCTTCACGATGATCGTGCCAATCTGTCCCGCTTCCACCAGGGAGAGCATTTCCTGCATGGCGGGACGGTTGAAGTTGGTGCCGGTATAGCCGTCATCCACGAAGAAGCGAATGTTACGGAAACCATGATCTTCTGCGTATTTCTGGAGCAGGGTGCGCTGGTTCTGAATGGAATTGGACTCGCCATCCAGGTCGTCTTCATTGCTGAGTCTGCAATATAGTGCGGTGAACTGCTGCTGATTCAATTCGTTTTCCTCCTTCCGGGAATCAGCCGGCAGGGCCGTAGTGCTC
>CAKTSW010000500.1 GCA_934613165.1 uncultured Ellagibacter sp. | reverse complement strand
CATGCGAGCGCGATCGCGCGTTTCCCCGAAGCCTACGAGCACACGCGCCCCGAAAACGTCGGGAACGCGACGCGCATGCTTGTGAGCGAGCTTGCAGGCAAGGCGTCGCTCGTGGCGAAGGCGAAAAGCCTGGGGATCGACCTTGCGGGCGAGGACGCGCCCCCCGACGCGCTTCAGGAAATCCTCGATGACGTGAAGGAACGCGAGGCGCGCGGCTATTCCTACGAGGTTGCCGACGGGTCGCTTGCCGTTTTGATCAAGCGGCGCTTAGGGACTTACAAGCCGCATTTCACGCTGGAGAGCTTCCGCGTCATCGTGGACGACCACGAAGACACCGGCGCGCTCGCGAAGGACGCGATGAGCGAAGCCACGGTGAAGCTGCACGTGGGAGACCGCCGCATCGTCGCCACGGGCGAGGGAACGGGCCCGGTCGGCGCGCTCGACGCCGCGTTGCGCCTGGCCATCACGTCGTTTTTCCCTGAGGTCGCCGACATGGAGCTCGTCGACTACAAGGTGCGCATCCTCGACGACGAGAATGTGGGAACGTCGGCGACCACGCGCGTCGTCATCACGACGAGCGACCGCCACGGCAGCTGGGGCACCGTCGGCGTATCCGAGAACATCATCGAGGCGTCGTGGAACGCGCTCGTCGATTCGATCGAGTACGGTCTTTCGCGGGCCCTGAAGGCAAACGAGGGCGCGACGCCCTCGGAAAGGTGGGGATTATGAGCGAGCTGAGGACGCCCGAAGTCGAGAACCTCCTCGAGGTTTTCTCGAAGCTGAATGACAACGACACGGTGTTCGCCCTGCTCGAGGACTTGTTCACGATCCGCGAGATCCGTGAGACCTCGCAGCGCCTTGCAGTGGCGCGCCTGCTTTCCGCGGGCAAGCCCTATTCGGCCATCGAGGAGGCGACGGGGGCGTCAGCCACCACGATCGCCCGCGTCTCGAAGTGCTTGAGCTACGGGGCGGGCGGTTACGCCGCGGCGCTCGAGGCGCTCGGCGACACGGTGGTGAAAAAGGAGAAGTAGCGCCATGACCACGCTTTTCGTCAACGCCTGCATGCGCGGCGGGAAATCGCGCACGCTCCAATTGTGCCAGGAATACCTTGACGGCATGCCCGGCGTTCACGAGGTGAGCCTTGAGCGCCTTAAACTTGCGCCGCTCGACGAGCGATCCCAGGCCTACCGTTCGCGGCTCGTTGCGGCGGGGGTGTTCGACGACGACGTCTTCGATCTGGCCCATGAGTTCGCCGAGGCTGACGACGTCGTCATCGGCGCGCCGTTTTGGGACCGGTCGTTCCCGGCTGCGCTCAAAACCTACATCGAGCACGTAAGCGTCTGCGACATCACCTTCCACTTCACCAAACAGGCGGAATACGTGGGGCTGTGCCGCGCGAAGACGCTGACCTATATCACCACGTCGGGCGGTTACCTGAAGGGGCAGAACTTCGGCTACGAATACGTGTGCGCCATCGCCGAGATGTTCGGCATCGACGAGGTCCGCATGGTCGCCGCCGAAGGCCTCGACGTCGTGGGCGTCGACGTGAACGAGCGGATCGAGCGCGCCCGCGAGCAGATCGCCGAGCTCAAGCGCGCAGACGCCGAGCG
>CAKTSW010000499.1 GCA_934613165.1 uncultured Ellagibacter sp. | reverse complement strand
CGAGAACACCTGGGTCTTGCCGGCGTAGCGGTTGTAGGCGGGCACGTTCATGATCTTCTCGATGTCGCGTGCGAAGGCGGGCCGCATGACGGTCGCGTCGTCGTGAGGGTTCGCTTCGCGGCGCACCACGGCGTCGCCGTCGCATCGCCAGGGGCTCACGCGCCCGAAGCGGCGGTCTTCCCGGATGCTTTCCTCGATTTCCGGGCGAAGGGTGAGATAGGGGATTGACTGCGTTTGCATCGAGCCTGCCTTTCGCTTGTTCCACCCGTCATTGTACCAGCCTGTGTGGGTTGTATCGGCAGGGCGCCCGCAAGCCGTCTTGCGCCGCGTGCGGCGGCGAGGTCGTGATACCATGTAAGCCGTTGACATGCCATGAACCGGCTTGTGCCGGATAGCGAAAAGGGGAAGCGATGCCTTGGGTTCTCATCATTCTCGTCGTCGTCGTCGCAGCGGGGCTTATCGGCCTGCTCGTGGCGAAGATCGACGAGCTTTCCGGCGTCGGGCGCGAGCATAAGGCGGGCACGTTCCGCTGGCCTCACGGCAAGGTGGTGCGCACGCGCGTGCTCTACGCCGAAGAAGAGATAACCCGCGCCGACATCGCGAAGAAGGTCCTCGCGCCCACGGTCGGCGTCGCCGTCGTATGCGCGGCGCTCATCATGGTCGGCCCGCTTACGGGCTACGGCAACGTCCTCACCGTCGTTTCCCTGCTCGCGTCCCTCATCATCGCCACGGCGGTGTGCGGCAAGAACGACTCCGGTCGCGCGTTCTGCTATGCGGTCGTGGGGCTCGCCATCGCCTGCACCGTCCTTATTCTCATCACGCGCGCCTACGTTTCGGTCTCCACGGCCGAGGTGAACGCGTTCACCACCGTCTTCGGCGCGGTCGGCGCGTCGGTCGGTGTTGCCGTGCTTCCTGCGCGCGTCATCTTCGCGCGCGAGTTCGCGGACGGCAAGGTGGGCTGCGTGCGTCTCTCGCAGCGCACCGCCGCTGCCGTGCTGCTCTTGAAGCTCCAGGACAAAGAATGGGACGTGCCGGAGCACGTGCGTCAGGCCGCGCGCCGGCTCGAGAAGAAGAGCTCGCTGTCCTCGGTCGCGAAGGCCACTCGCGCGGACGCCTCCGCTTCCGGCGACGCGAAGCACGGCGAATAGGCGGCATCGAGCGTGGCTGGGGGCCGAATAGGCGAAGAGGACATCCAGAAGGTTCGCGACGCGAGCGACATCGTCGCCGTCATCGGCGAGCGCGTCCCCGTGAAGCAACGCGGGCGGGATTTCTGGTGCTGCTGCCCGTTCCACAACGAGAAGACGCCGTCCTGCAAAATCGACCCCGAGCTGCAACTGTGGCACTGCTTCGGCTGCGGAGAAGGCGGCGACGTCTTCGGCTTCATCATGAAGGCCGAGGATCTTACCTTCCCCGAGGCGGTCCGCTGGCTCGCCGAGCGCGCCCATATCGAGATCACCGAGGTCGGCGGCAAGCCCGGCCCTTCGCTTTCCCGTAAAGCGCGCCTGAAGGACATCTGCAAGGCGACGGCCGAGTTCTACCACATCCAGCTCATGCGCAATCCGTCTCCCATGGCGTCGAGCGCGCGGGACTACCTTGCCGGGCGCGGGCTTA
>CAKTSW010000498.1 GCA_934613165.1 uncultured Ellagibacter sp. | reverse complement strand
GGGGAAGATTTTGAGGACACCTTAAGGCAGCCGATGGGAGACTGCGGGTCCGATGCGGTTGTCACGGATCGTTCCTTGTCGTTTCGTGGTTCGTTTCATGCGCGTTTTTGCAGCTCATATATACGAAGTGCATTTTAGCTGTTCACGCCCTATGTGGCAATGCGGGAAGGCGTGTTCGGCCACCTAACGCTGCTTCTCGAAATGGATGGTTATCTTGATCTCGGATGAGCCGATGTGCACTTCGGGGTCTCCGAGCTGATCGAGGTAATAACGCCCCGCGATGTCGTCGAATGCGGTTTCGCACGCCTTCGTTAAGAGTCGCTTGTCCTGGGCTTCTATCTTAAGCGAGCGAGCGTCGGCCTTCTTCGCTTTCTCTTTCGCGCTCTTTCCAGGCGAAGGTTCCGTGTTTTGCGGTTTCGAGGCGAGCTCGTGCGTACGAACGCGCTCGGCGAGCGACTCGATCGGTGTGATCTCGTCATTCAAGATACGTCGCGCGGATCGTTCCGACAGGACGAGCCCAAGCGATGCCGCGGTTTGCGAGAACGTGAACGGGTCGGACGCGATGCAGAGACGTTTGCAAACGGGGAGCTCGTCTGCGTTTTTGCAGAACGCGCGTGCGGAGGGCGACATGGTTGCGACTCCGAACTCGTAGAGCGTCGCGGCGATTTCGGTTGCGGACCCCCAGTAGACCGTGCAGCTCTTCCGGCATTCGAGCGCAAACTCGGTTGCGGTTCTCACGATGTTTCGCGGACCGCGCATCGTGTAGCTTCCCGATTCCGTTTTCTCGAACGTTGGGAACGTCGATTGATCCGCTCGCTCCGGAAGCGTTCGCAGATCGGTTTCGACATGTATGGCGCAGCCGAGCCCCTTGCCGGACGCGAGGACGCGTCCGTCGGTAGAGTTCACTTTAACGGAATACAGCGCCATGCCACGGCCGTGAACGCCCCACTTGTCCATGTGGACGGTGTCGAGCTTCGACGTGACGCGCGGTTCGAACACGCGCTCATGCATCGAGGCGGGAATGCCGTCGCCGTCGTCGATCATCGTGATCTTGCGCGTGTCCCCTTCCCTGCCGACGGCAAGGAAGATCGTGCGAGCGTTCGCGTCGCGGGCGTTGCGCAGCATCTCGATAACGATGTCCTCGCTCGAGCGGATGTCGTGCGCGGCTTGCCTGCGTTCGGCTTCCGACGTGCGTAAACGAACAAAGCCATCTCCGAAGTCGGTTTCGACGCGGAGATGGCTTTCAGCGCAGACGGAATCGACGAAAGCTTCGAGATCCGTTTCTGCCATATGCTATTTGGCGATGTCGACGGCGCGGCTCTCGCGGATGACGACGACTTTGACCTGGCCCGGGTACTGCATCTCGCTTTCGATGCGATGGGCGATGTCGTGGGCGAGCACGACGGTCTGGGCTTCGTCGACCACATCGGGTTCGACCATGACGCGAACCTCGCGGCCGGCTTGGATCGCGTAGGTGCGCTCGACGCCCTTGTAGGATTTCGCGATTTCCTCGAGCTTTTCGAGGCGCTTCACGTACGCGTCGAGCGTTTCCTTGCGTGCGCCGGGGCGCGCGGCGGAAACGGCGTCGGCCGCCTGAACGAGTACGTCGATGACGCTGTTCGGCTCGACGTC
>CAKTSW010000497.1 GCA_934613165.1 uncultured Ellagibacter sp. | reverse complement strand
CCGTAGTACAGCACGCCGCACCCAAGCGACAGCGCCATCGACGCCGCCGACGACAAGAACAGCCCGTTGCGAAACGGCACGTACGTGCTCACCGGCGCGCCGTCGGATTCGTCAAGCTGCTCGGCGTAGCTTTCCTCGGGAACATCCTCGGTCGAGTGCGACAGAAGCGAGCAATTGCTGTCCGCGAAGATGGCCGCCAAATCGAGGAAGCGCTGCTCCACGCCGTAGTGACGAGCCACGGCGCGGGCGCTCTCGATTTCCTTTTCGTGCTTCTGACCATAGGAAATGGAAAGCGCGACCACGTTTTCGGCGCCGTAGCGCTCACACGCCATGGCCAAAAGCGTGGTCGAGTCGACGCCGCCGCTGCAGAGCACGAGCGCGCGGGCGGGCGCGGACTTACCGCGCTCGGTTGCGGAATCGGATACGGTATCGGACATGTCTCATACGCCTTTCTCGACGTTCGGCCAGATGATCTTGTGAAGCTGCACCTGCACGGTGGCGCGGGTGAGCGCATGTTCCTGCATGAACGCGACGATGTCGGCGGGGTCGAGCTTGTCGAACACGGGGCTTAGGTACACCGCGCAGCGTGCGAAGAGGTCGTGCTTTCGCGCCACGGCGAGCATGCGGTCGAGGTCGTCGCGCGACCCGAGCACGAACTTCACCGTGTCGTTTCGCTCGAGCAGTTCGAAGTTCGACGCGAGCATCGCGCCCTCCATGCCGCTCGACGGGCACTTGTAATCCATCGTGAACGCCACGTTGGCGGGACGGGCCACGCCAAGACGGCGCACGTGGGCGAGTTTTCGCAGGTCGACGGCTCCGTTCGTCTCGATTTCAACCTGGAGTTCATACGGTTCCTCGCCCGGCACCCCCGGCATGCGCACCTCCATGAGCGCGCGCACCAGGTTGGGCAAAAGCGGCTGCAAGGCAGGCTCGCCACCGGTGAGCGTGACGTGCCGCGCACCCGAGGCCCGCACGAAGTCGACGATCTCGTCGACCGTCATCGGCTCGAACGCGACCTCGGGCTCGTTCGCCCAGGTCGTGTCGCAGTACGAGCACGAGAGGTTGCACCCGGCGAAGCGCACGAACGCCGCGAGCCTGCCCGCGAAGCGTCCTTCGCCGTTCACGCTCACGAACTTCTCGACCACCGGCATCGTCTGCGCGCCCGCGCTCACAGGCATGCTCGCGGACGCGCAGCCCAAGCTACTCGGCATGGGATGCGCCCGGGCGGTAGATCGCGCAGTTGTCGGCGGTTTCGTACACCTCGATTTGCGACACCGGGAAGCCCTCATCGGCGAGCTTGCCATAGAAGTACTTCGCAAGGTTCTCGGCGGTGGTGCGGAACGGCACGATGGTAAGGGAGAATCCCTCTTCCTCGAGGCACGCGAGCGTCTGCGGCTTAAGCGAGCCTTCCTCCACGACGAAGGTGTGGTCGAAGGCGTCGCACATATCTCGCACCGCGCGCTTGAACACGCCGAAATCGACGACCATGTCGCGCATCGTGCCCTCGGTCTGCAGCTCTTCTTGTTCCAAGTAGGCCACGACGTGCCAGCAGTGCCCGTGCAGGTTCTCGCATTTTCCGTGGTAGTCGGTGAGGAAGTGCGCAGCGTCGAACGTCGCCTGCGTCTTGAGTCCGTACAT
>CAKTSW010000496.1 GCA_934613165.1 uncultured Ellagibacter sp. | reverse complement strand
CCCTTCATGCCGTAGCGGATGGCGAGGTTGCCCGCGGCGATGTTGCCGATCATCGTGGGCACGAACAGCGGGTTCACGCGCTTGGGGCCCTTCTCGAACAGCGTCTTAAAGCCGCTTTCGAGTTCATCGATACCGCCGATGCCGCTGCCGAACACCACGGACACGCGCGAGGGGTCCTCGTCGTCCATGGAAAGCCCCGATTGGGCGACTGCCTCGTCGGCGGCGACGATGGCGTACTGCACGAAGCGCTCGAACCGGCGGCTCTCCTTCTTCGTGAGGCCGTGCTCGGTGGCGTCGAAGCCCGCGATCTCGCCGGCGTTGTGCACCTCGTAATCGCTCGTGTCGAAGCGCTCGATGGGGCGGATGCAGCATTCGCGGCCCATGACGGCGCGCCAAAGGGCCTCCACCCCCACGCCGGCCGGCGTGATCGCGCCCATGCCGGTGATGACGACACGATGCGACCCGTCGGGTCGGCGCGTGGCCGTATTCGTTTCACTCATAGTGCCATACCTCCATCGATGCAGATCACCTGACCGGTGATGTAGCCGGCGCCGTCGCTTGCCAGAAACGCCACGAGGTTCGCCACGTCTTCGGGCTCACCCATGCGCCCCGCGGCGATGCGGCCGGCGATGGCCTCCTTCTGCTTGTCGGAAAGCGCGTCGGTCATGTCGGTGGCGATGAAGCCCGGCGCGACCGCGTTCACCGTGACGTTACGCGACGCGATCTCGCGCGCGAGCGACTTCGTGATCCCGATGACGCCCGCCTTCGACGCCGCGTAGTTCGCCTGCCCGGCGTTGCCGGACACGCCGACGACGCTCGACATGTTGACGATGCGGCCGAAGCGCTGCTTCATCATGATCTTCGTCGCAGCCTTGCAGCAGTTGAACGTGCCCTTCAGGTTGACGTCGATGACGGAGTCGAAGTCCTCCTCCTTCATGCGCGCCACGAGCCCGTCGCGCGTGATGCCCGCGTTGTTCACGAGCACGTCGAGCCGCCCGAACGCGGTGTGCGCCGACTCCACGAGCGTCGTTGCTTCCTCGGCGCTCGCCACGTTGGCGACGAGCGCGATCGACTTCACACCGTATTTCATGGTGAGCTCACAGGCGAGCTCCTGGGTCTGCGGCAGGCTCGCCGCGCTCGAGCAGTTCAGGCACACGTTCATGCCCTCGCTCGCCAGCTTCTCGGCGATGGCGCGGCCGATCCCGCGGCTCGACCCGGTGACGAGCGCGCCCTTGCGGGCCGGTTTCGCCTCTTCGGTCATGGTTTCACTCCCTTGTATGTCGTCGCGCAGCAGGCTGTTGCCGCCGCGCGGGCGGTTTTAGGTTCCTTATTACTGACGGTTCGCTTCCTGAAACGGCGCGACGGCCGCCTCGAAGCTTTCGCGGTCTTCCACACAGGCGCGGTCGGCCTTGCGATCGATGCGCTTCACGAGGTTCGAGAGCACGCCGCCGAAGCCGACCTCCCAGAACGTCGTCGCACCCTGCGCCTCGAGCGCCTCGACGCTTTGCTGGAAGCGAACGGGGCTTACGAGGTGCGCGACCAAGTGCTCGCGCGCGGCCGCGGCGGAAAGCGGCTTGGCATCGACGTTGCAGATAAGCGGGATGGAAGGCTCCTTGAACTCGACGCCTTCGAGGTAGGC
>CAKTSW010000495.1 GCA_934613165.1 uncultured Ellagibacter sp. | reverse complement strand
CGTCCCCATAGTCTAGAGGTTAGGACGCGGCCCTTTCAAGGCTGAGACACGAGTTCGATTCTCGTTGGGGGCACCATCGAAACATCGCAGGCCGGAAGGTTATTCTTCCGGCCTGTTTGTTTTCTCAGAATATTTCCTTGCTCGTGTAGGCAAGCTGGTAAAATAGCCATTCGTATGCAAAGATTCGCCGGCGCGTGCCGCCTTCTCCGCGAAGGCGGGCTCGTCGGCGTCATGAAAGCAAAGGAGCCGAAATCATGGCGCTGTACACTCCGGAATACAAGCCGAACGGAAACGAAATCGCCGTCTTCACCACCTCCAAGGGCACCATTCGCGTGCAGCTGGCCGGCAACGACGCTCCCATCCACGTGGGCAACTTCGTCGAGCTTTCCCAGAAGGGCTTCTACGACGGCCTGAAGTTCCATCGTTACGTGCCGGGCTTCGTCATCCAGGGCGGCTGCCCCACCACCCGCGACCTCACGCCGAACCAGGTCATCACCGAGGGCTCGCGCCGCGGCTGCGGCACCGGCAACCCGGGCTACTCCATCCACGAGGAATACACCACCAACCCGAACAACGAGCACAAGGACGGCGCGCTCGCCATGGCCCGTTCCCAGAACCCCAACTCCGCTGGTTCCCAGTTCTACTTCTGCCTGGGCGCCCAGCCCTTCCTCGACCCGAACTACACCGTGTTCGGCCAGACGATCGAGGGCAAAGACGTCATCTCCCAGCTTCGCGTGGGCGACGTCATCGAGCACGTCGAGATCGAGAACGCCAACGAGTAACGGGCTTCTCTTGCGTATCCGCATCGAAGGAATCAGATGAACAACGAGCTTTTCAATACCGCGCGGGGGCATTACCAATCGAAGGACTACCAGGCTGCGCTGACCGAGTTCACGCAATGCCTGCAGGACGCGGAAAACCCGCCCGCGGCGGGTGAGAGCGGCCTTCTGTACCACCAGATCGGCAACTGCCTGGTGAAACTGAAGGATGCGAACGAAGCCATCCAGGCCTACACCCAGGCGCTCGCCGACGCCGACTACCAGATGAAGGGAGCGGTGGGCTACAACCTCGGCATGGCGTACGCGTCGCTTCACGACTACGAGAACGCCGTGCACAACTTCGAGGCAGCCGTCGCGGACGAAAGCTACGAAACGCCCTACAAGGCGTACACGGGCATGGGCAACGCGCTCATGAAGATGGGCAAGACCGCCGAGGCCGGCGTCGCCTTCCGCGAGGCCGCGCTCGACGAGGCCAACCCCGACCCGACGAAGGCCCTTCTGAACCTCGGCGTGTGCTTCATGGCGCTCGACCGCCCGGCCGACGCCGTCGCCTCCTACGAAAGCGCGTTCTCGTTCGACATGCCGCAGCCCATGCGCAACAAGTTGAACGCGAACCTCGGCCAGGCGTACGTGGCGTGCGGCGACATGCAGAAGGCCGTCGTCTCGTTCGAGTCCGCGATCGCCGACAAGACGTACTTCCTTTCCGACTCCGCGAGCGTGGACTACCAGCGCGCGGTGGGGTCGGTGGCCCAGGGCACGTCGTCCCAGGCCACGCAGGTGCTCGCACCGGTTGACATGTCGGGATTCGACGTGGCGGCCGATGGCGGCCCGGTCTATCCCGAGGCGGAGTCGTATTTCGAGCCGGAAACGCAGG
>CAKTSW010000494.1 GCA_934613165.1 uncultured Ellagibacter sp. | reverse complement strand
GCGGCACGTCGGGCAGAAGCTCGTCCTTGTCGATGAGCCCGACCGCGACGGGCTGCCAGCGCAAATCGAGCTTGTCCATGATGATGCGCTGCCACTCCGCGTACTGCTTGTGGAGCTCGTCGGGGATGGGCTCGGCACGCGGCTCGTCCGCGAACGGGTCGTAGGTCGCGTCGCCCTGGCATTCCACGGTGAGCGCGCGCTGCGGGCAGTTGCCCGAGCACGTGGTGCACCCCACGCAGTTGTCGATGTGTGCGGCGAACGGATGCCCCTCTTCGTCCGTTTCAAGCACGTCGCACGGGCAGAACGCGACGCACAGCCCGCATTTCACGCAACGCGCCGGGTCGTTCACCACCGTGTACGACGTCTCGCTCGCGATATCGGAAGCATCCCAAATCTCCAACTGGTCTTTCGTTTCCATACAGCCCTCTCGTCTTGAGCATTCCAGCTTGTCAAGTTGCGTGGGGCGGATACCCTCCATGCTCAAACAGTCCTGCTCGCACGAAAGCGACATTAAGTCGCTTTCGGCTCGTGCGGAACTGCGCGTGGAGGGCACCCGCCCCACGCAACGGCGAAACCACTGCTCCAAGTCCTTCTTTTATCTTCTCAGATTGCGTCGTTTTCGCACTCGGCATCATATCGTAAGAGGGTGGGCGGGCGTCCTTCACGCGCAGTTCCGCACGACGAAAACAGTCCAGTGGACTGTTTTCCAAAGCAGGACTGTTTGAGCATGAAGGATGCCCGCCCACCCGGGATGTCGGAGATTGCGGAAACGCTACCGCAATTCTTCCTTGCACCAGGGCGGATACACGCGCCTGCCCGCGGAATCGGTCAGGTGGTACGAGCAGAACGGGATCGCGCGGCCGTCGGGAACCGTCACCATCATCGAGCACTCGCGAAGGCGCTGCGTGTCCATGGAAACCGCGTCCATGTAGTTCATGATGATGACCGAAAGGCCGCTCTTCACCTCGACGCCCTTCTTGGACAGGATGTCCAAGAACACCGAACCCTGCGGGCTGTCGGGGCTGTACCCTTCGCGGTACTCCTCGGTCGTCATCGCGCGGGTCGCCGGGTAGAAGCCCGATGGGTGCGACGGCACCCCCTCGGGAGCCTCACCGTGCACAAGGAACACGCCGGTGTCGCACAGCGGGTTCGAGCAGCCCAAAGGCCAAATGTCCTCGACCCGCAGAAGCCCGTCGGACTGTTCGGCCAGATCGAAGATGACGTCGCCCGCCGACATCGGCATGGCGCGCTCGGCGTCGAAGCGGCCCGACGTGAACGCGGGCTGCAGCGCCAGGCCCGCCACCACGTCGGCGTTTTCCAGCGAGAAGCGCAGAAGGTCGCCGAGCTGGTCGTCGTTCAGGCCCGCCACCACGGCGACCGAGAGCACCACCTGGATGCCCACCTCGCGGCAGCGCTCGATCACCTTGAGCTTGGTCGCCAGGATATCGCGCCCGCAGGTTCCCTTGTACACGTCGCCCGTAAGGCCGTCGAACGACAGGTACACGCCCGTGAGGCCCGCCGCCACGAGGTCTTCCAGGTACCCCGACTTGTTCGCGATGACGAGCCCGTTCGTGTTGACTTCGATGCCCCAGAAGCCCTTTTCGCGGCCCATGTAGATGATGTCGACCAGATCCTTGCGGCACGTCGGCTCGCCGC
>CAKTSW010000493.1 GCA_934613165.1 uncultured Ellagibacter sp. | reverse complement strand
GGTCATTTATCCTCTTTTTTGAAGCTGAGGGTACAATGACCTGTTTTCTTACTTTATTATGTAATGTGGCTTAAGTGATTTGCATCCCCAACGGGTGCTTCTTATATATCGAAAAAACCTATAGAGCAGTGCCCCTTGCGTGCGACTCGCTTATGCCCGGTTTTACCGGGTTTTATTTTGCCGAAAGTTACTGGAAGAAAAAAGGAAGGGGGAGCTCATGCCTGGCATTCTGTGGCTCGTCATCGGAGCTATCGTCGGCATCGCTCTCGGCTTCGTCATCACCCGTTACGTAATCAACGCCTCGTCGAAGAAGGCAGCTCAAGAAGCGGAAGAGTTGGTTGCAGACGCGAAACGACAAGCCGAAACACTGCATCGCGAGGCCGTTCTCGAAGCGAAGGACCAAGCGCTGAAGCTCAAGCAGGAAGCGGAAGCGGAAAACAAGGAGCGCCTGAAGGAAGTCCGCGCAGCGGAAAACCGCGTTTCCCAGCGCGAGGAATCGCTCGACCGCCGCGTCGAATCGCTCGACGCCCGCGAGCATCAGATCTCCTCGATGCAGGGTCAGGTCGAGCGCCGCGAGCGCGACGTGACCGAAGCGGAGAAGGAAGCGGGCAGGCGTCTCGAGAAGATCGCCGGGATGACCCCGGACGAAGCGAAGAACGAACTGCTCACGTCGCTTAAAGACGAGGTCGCGCACGAGTCGGCCGCCATCATCCGCGACGCGGAGGCGCAAGCCAAAGCCGAAGCCGACAAGAAGTCGCGTATGATCTTGAGCCTCGCCATCCAGCGTGTGGCCGCCGATCATTCCGCCGAGACCACCGTCTCGACCATCCATATCCCGTCCGACGATCTCAAGGGCCGCATCATCGGCCGCGAGGGCCGCAACATCCGCTCCTTCGAGCAGCTCACGGGAACGAACCTCATCATCGATGACACGCCGGAATGCGTGACCATCTCGTGCTTCGACCCGGTCAGGCGCGAAATCGGACGCGTCACGATGGAGAACCTCATCGCCGATGGGCGCATCCATCCCGCCCGCATCGAGGAGATGTTCGGGAAGGCCGAACGCCTCGTCAACCAGCGCGTTCGCGAAGCGGGCGAGCAAGCGGCGTTCGACACCGGCATCCACGACCTTCACCCCGAACTCGTGAAGACGCTCGGCCGCCTTCGTTACCGCACGTCTTACGGGCAGAACGTTCTCAACCATTCGCTTGAGGTCGCCTACCTTTCGGGCGTCATGGCATCCGAGCTCGGGCTCGACCCGGTTCCCGCGAAGCGCGCAGGCCTTCTGCACGACCTTGGCAAGGCGGTCGACCACGAGGTCGAGGGAAGCCATGCCGTCATCGGCGCCGATTTGGCGCGTCGCTTCGGGGAGCGCCCCGAAATCGTCCACGCCATCGAGGCGCACCACAACGACGTCGAACCGAACAGCGTCATCGACGTGCTCGTTCAGGCGGCCGACGCCGTTTCCGCCGCGCGCCCCGGCGCACGCAAGGAAACGCTCGATGCCTACGTGAAGCGCCTTGAGAAGCTCGAGGAAATCGCGAAGTCCTATAAGGGCGTTGAGCGCACGTACGCGATCCAGGCCGGCCGCGAGGTCCGCGTCATGGTCGAACCGGACGTGGTTGACGAAGCCCAGACCGTCGTGCTCGCCCACGA
>CAKTSW010000492.1 GCA_934613165.1 uncultured Ellagibacter sp. | reverse complement strand
ACCCCAGATCGCGCACCTTGAACGACTTGAAGCGCGCGCGGACCTGTCGGGCGAGCTCGGCCACAGCGACGCCGTCGGGGCCCGCCTCGCCGACCGTCTGGCGGATGAAGTCGTCAGGGGAAGCGGGCTTGCTGTGAGCTGCCTTCGGCTTGCGCGAACGCTGCGGGCGCTTCTTCGCGCGCGATGGAGCGGGAGTACCCGCCGGCGCGGTTTCCTCAGCTGCGTCCGCGTGAGCGGAAACGGCATCGCCCGCGGCCGCTTCCGCCTTCGCGTCCACAGGCTTGTCGACGACGCCGGCAGGGGTGGCACCGGGCTCCGCAGAACCATTCTGACCTGCAGCTTCAGGCGTTCCGGCGGCGTGCTCATCGTCGCTCTCGGAACCAGACGCATCTGCGACAGGCTCACCCTCGACGGGCGACGCGCCGAGCGAAGGCTCACCATCGCCCGCAATCTCTTCGCCAGATGCAGCGTCGGAAGCAGCCTGCGTCTCGGCTTCGACCTCGGCAGCATGGGTAGACGCGCCCTTGCGGCGGCGGCCGCGACGGCGGCGCGGCTTGGCGCTGCGCGCGGCATCGTCGGCTTCGGGCGCGTCGGGGGCGTCGGTTGCGGCGGCAACGGCGGCGTCCTCCTCGGGCGCTTCCTTCACGGCCGGGTCCTCTTCAGGTGCCTCGGCAACCGGCTGCTGCTCCTCGGGCTTGCCAGCCTGGCCTTTCGCATGCTGCGAGGCCTTCCCCGAGCGTTTGCCGGAACGCGCGGGCTTGTCGGCGTGCTGCTGCTTGCCGGACGCGCTTTCGTGGTCGACGCCCTCGGCGAGCTCGACCCGCACGTTCGAGCCTTCCTTGCGGATGTTCACGCTCTTGAACTCGCTTAGAAGCTTCGACAAAAGGTTCGTGCCGAACGAGCGCACGTCGAAGTCGGGGTAACGCTTGAGCAGGCGGCTTCCCACTTCGCCGAGCCCCGTCGACTTGCCGTTGTTCTGGTTGTCGGTGATGATGCCCACGACCGCGCGCTCGACTTCCTCGATGGTGAGCGACGACGCGCCCTCCTTGCCGCGGCGCGCCTCGCCGACGAGAAGCTCGAGCGTGGTGAAGACGTCGCACGCCTTGCGAAACGGCGTCGGGGTCTTCTTCTCGCCCATCCCCACGACGGTGAGGCCGCTTTCGCGGATGCGGCTCGCGAGGCGCGTGAAGTCGCTGTCGCTCGACACGAGGCAGAACCCGTCGACCGAGTTCGTGTAGAGGATATCCATCGCGTCGATGATCATGGCCGAGTCGGTGGCGTTCTTGCCGACCGTGTAGCTGAACTGCTGGATCGGCGTGATGGAGTTGTCGAGCAGCGCTTCTTTCCACTTCGCGTGCAGCGTGCTCGTCCAATCACCGTAGATGCGCTTGATGGTGACGGTGCCGTATTTCGACAGCTCGTCCAAAATGGGTTTGATGTACTTCGCCGACACGTTGTCCGCGTCGATGAGCAGGGCGAATCGTTTGTCAAACGATGAGAGTGGTTCCATGCAACAGCTCCTTTTGTGCTAGCTTTGTCGCATAAAAAAAGCTGGAAGCAAATGCTTCCAGCTTCCAAGTTCTAGATGGTGGACCGTCGGGGACTCGAACCCCGGACCTTGGGATTAAGAGTCCCCTGCTCTACCAACTAAGCTAACGGTCC
>CAKTSW010000491.1 GCA_934613165.1 uncultured Ellagibacter sp. | reverse complement strand
GACATCGAGGAGATCTACGTGGTCAGAGGCTACCTCGCCGAGGAGTTCGACCAGCTTAAGGCGAAGTACCCGATGATCCGCTTCATCGAGAACCCGCTTTTCGACAAGACGAACAACATCTCGTCGGCGGTTGCGGCGTGCTCGCATTTCGAAGGGGCCTACGTGTTCGAGAGCGACTTGTTCCTGGCCAACCCGAGCCTCGTGAGCAAGTACCAGTACCGCACCAACTACCTGGCGTTTCCCGTCGAGGAGACCGACGACTGGTACTTCGACGTGGACGAGGCGGGTGTGGTGGAGCACCTTGCCAAGGGGAAGGATTCGCCGTGTTGGCAGATGGTGGGCCTATCGTACTGGGCGCCCGCCGACGGCCGCAAGCTCTCGCGCGACATTCCCCGCGTCTTCGAACGCGACGATGCGCAGCAGATCTTCTGGGACGACGTCGCCATCGAGCGCTGCCCCGAGAACTACGAGATCCACGTGCGCCGGTGCAGCCCCGAAGACATCGTCGAGATCGACGATTTCGACGACTTGCAGCGCATCGATCCCGCGTACGTGGTGCGGCACAAGGACGCCGCTCGCGTATAATCGTCCGCAGGAAAAGCGACTGCGAGCGGAAGGGGAAGGCCATGGCGCGACAAGGCGTCGATCTCGACGAGGGGGCGGTTTTGGCCGTCGACGTGGGCAACACCACGACGCGCCTGGGCGTTGCGCGCGAGGGGCGCATGCTTGCCACCTGGGACGCGACGACGCCCGAGCGCCTCACCTGCGACGAGGCGCTCGTCGTGCTGCGCGACTTCTTCGCCGTGCGCTCGATCGGCTCCGAGATGGCGGGCGCCATCGTGTCGTCCGTCGTCCCGGCGCTCACCGACGTGTGGGTAAGCGCCGCAGGTGCGCTCTCGCGCCGTCGCCCGCTCACGGTGGGGCCGGGGCTTAAAACGGGGCTGCGCATGCTGTTCGACGACCCCGGGGAAGTCGGCTCGGACCGCATCGCCGACATGGTCGCCGCGCGCGAGATCGCCGAGGGGCCGGTCGTGGTCGTCGACTTCGGCACGACGACGAACTTCGAGGTCATCGACGAGACGGGGGCGTTCGCCGGCGGCATCATCGCGCCGGGGCTCAGGCTCTCGCTCGCGGCGCTCGCCACGTCCGCGGCCAAGCTCACCATGGTCGAGATCAAGGCGCCGGCGACGGCCATCGGCCGCAACACGCGCACGGCGATGCAGTCGGGCGCCGTTCTGGGCGAGATCGCGCGCATCGACGGCCTCATCGATTTCATCTGGGACGAACTCGGCTATTCCACCGATGTCATCATGTCGGGCGACGACGCCTCGGCGCTTTGCGCGCTTTCAAGCCACGACGCGTTCGTGGTCGATGACCTGACGCTTAAGGGGCTGTTCCGGCTCGAGCGCCTGAACAGACGGAAGCAGTAATCGTGGCCGATGACATGCAGGCGCTCCTCGCGCCATGGGAAGGCCCCGCCATCCTGCTCGTCGACTTGGACGCGTTCTTCGCCTCGGTCGAGCAGCTCGATCATCCGGCGTGGCGCGGCAAGCCCGTCATCGTCGGGGGCGACGCCGACAAACACGGCGTCGTCTCGACCGCATCCTACGAGGCCCGCGCGTTCGGCGTGCACAGTGCCATGTCCTCGGCGGTCGCGCGAAGGCTCTGCCC
>CAKTSW010000490.1 GCA_934613165.1 uncultured Ellagibacter sp. | reverse complement strand
GTACCACCTGGTAACGCGCGCGTGATGAGTGCGGAAGCGGCAAATACGATGGGCGAAGCCGCTAGGCGCGGCAAGGACATGCGGATGGGAGGAATCCCGGCAATCGGAGACGTAATTACTGGAGAAAAGGTTTCAAAGGGCGCCGAGAGCGTTGCGACATGTCCTGATGCGGTAGCCTCTCTCGACGGGATGCGCGTTATTCGCGTCTCGGGTGAGCATACGGGGAAGCCTGTGAGCCTGAAAGCGGGTGAGGCTGAAAGTATGGGTTCGCATGAGCCCGACGCTGAGGTTACCGCCGCTGTCGAGAGGCTGCGAACCGAGCGCTTCGGTTATCGGTTCGCCAAGCGCGCTTTCGATATTCTGTTCAGCGCTGCTGTCCTTGTTTTGCTCAGTTGGCTGTTTCTTGTCGTGGCGATCGCCATCAAGATTGACGACCCCAAAGGCCCTGTTTTCTTCGGGCAGGAGCGCGTTGGCAAGGACGGAAAACGCTTCCGCATGTGGAAGTTCCGCTCGATGGTCTCTGATGCTGAAACAAAACTCGAGAAGCTGCAAGAAAAGAATGAGAAAACGGGTCCCGTGTTCAAAATGAAAAACGACCCTCGCGTGACGCGTGCCGGGCGCTTCATCCGCAAGACCTCAATCGACGAGCTGCCCCAGTTCCTAAACGTTTTCCTTGGCCAGATGTCGGTCGTGGGTCCACGCCCCGCGCTGCCTAAGGAAGTCGCTACCTATACGCCGCGCCAGAAGCAGCGTCTTTTGGTGAAGCCCGGCATGACCTGCTACTGGCAGACGCGCCGCAACAGGGATGCGATCACCTTCGAGGAGTGGGTTGAGCTGGACTTGCTCTACATCAAAAAGTGCTCCGTTTGGGGTGACTTCAAGCTTGTCGTTCAAACCGTGGGCGTCGTGCTGACCGCACAGGGGAGCTGAACGTGAATTCCGACGAACGCCTAAGCAAGTTAGCGAAGCGAGTTCTTTAATGCGAATCCTCTATTTCTCACAGTTCTATTCCCCCGAGAACATAGCGTCGGCTTTCAGGGCCACGGACCATTCGCGCCTCTGGGTTGCCGGAGGACACGATGTGACGGTGTTCACGGGGTGGCCGAATTACCCGACAGGGAAGATTTTTGACGGGTACGACATGGTTAAGCTCGGGCAGGAGAGCATCGACGGTGTGCGCGTGTTCCGTTCGTCATCCAAGATCCAGCCGAACACGAGCTTCAAGAAGCGCATTGAGGCGGGTGTCAACTTCATAGCTGGCGGGTTGAAAAACCTGGGTCCGTCCTCGCCTGTAGGCAAGGACTACGACGTGGTTCTCGTGACCTGCGGGACCGTCTTCTCGGCGTGGCTCGGCGTTCATTACGCCAAGAAGCACGGCCTGCCCCTGGTCGTGGAGTTCCGCGACCTGACCTACAAGCAGATGGTCGCCACCGGCTCCGCCGAGTCGAGCGCGAAGGTCCGCGTCATGAAGGCGCTCGAGCTTTCGTTTTGCAAGGCAGCCGACCAGGTGGTGGTGTTGACCGAGGGATTCGAGAGGGACCTGGCCTCTGAGGGAGTCGATTCCTCAATGATGGCCGTCGTGCCGAACGGGGCCGACATCATGCCGTGCGAGCATGCATGGGCCAATTGTCTGCGGTTGGGTTACTTCGGCACCATGGGCCTCTCCCAGGA
>CAKTSW010000489.1 GCA_934613165.1 uncultured Ellagibacter sp. | reverse complement strand
AACGTTGATGTAGGCGACCTTGCCCGGATTCTCGTTCAGTATCTCCAAGCACACGCGTTCCTTCTCGCGGATGTTCTCCGCCGGGCCGAAGGCGATTTCCACGCCGCTTTCGAGCGTGAGCTTCGTCGACTCGGCGTCGGTCGCGCTCACGGTTTTCACCTGGTTCGCCAAGTCGGTCGTCATGCCCGACACGATCGACAGCGCGTTGTTCACGTTGCCGTCGGTGCAGACCGTTCCCGTTTCGGGGGCGGTGCCGTAGGGAACGTCGGTTATGTGCAGCACGTTTTCGGCGTCTTCGTAGATGCGCTGGTTGAGCGACTGGCCGAGCTTCGAGTCCTTGTCGGGGATGGCCATGAGCCACATCCCGTCGGAGGCGATCGCCCAGTCCTGCGTCGACTTCGCATCGGAGGTCGGCACCTCGACCACCGCGGCGACCGTTCGCTCGGTCACCACGATCTGCAAGGTGTTGGGGAACACGCGGTTCACCGTCACGCTCTTCACCCACGCGTCGCGCATAAGGCTCTGCTCGATGGCGGACGTGTCGACCCGCAGAAGCGTTTCGCCCGCGGGAACCGACACGAGCGCGCTCATGTCGGACTGGGTAAGGTGCTCGACGCCTTCCACCTGCACGCTCTCGATGGTGAACGCGCTCGAGAAGTAGAGAACGACTCCCCCGATCACGAGCGCGGCGACGCAGGCGAGGGCGATCCCCACCTTAGCGAGGTGCCGCCGATACGTGGCGCGGGTGCGCTCGGCGCGGGCGTGGCGTTCGATGTCGCCGATGCTTTTGGATTGGTAGCGGGAAGAGGACGTCGACGCCTGGCGGAACGCGCCTTCCTGCGTGCGCGGTATGCGCCCGCCGGGTATGGTGCGAAACGCCCCCGGCGTCTGCGAGGGACGGCCCGCCCGCGGCGTTCCCTGAGAGCGCGGACGCGGGGAGCGGCTACTTGAAGCCGAGGAGCCGGACTTCCGGCTTGAGCGCGATGCCATAGGCCTCATGCACCTTCCCCTGGACGAATTCGATCAGTGACAAGACATCGCGAGCGGTTGCGTTTCCCGTGTTCACGATGAAGTTGGCGTGGGTTTCGGACACGCGCGCGCCGCCGATGGCGAAGCCTTTGAGCCCCGCCCGCTCGATGAGGTCGCCGGCAGAAGCGCCCTCGGGGTTTCTGAACACGCTGCCGCACGACGGCATGCGCAGAGGCTGCGTCTTCTTGCGGCGCTTGAGCGAGGCCTCCATCTTGCCGCGGATGAAGAACGGGTCGGCCGGCTCGACTGAGACCTCGCACTCGACGATGATCTCGTCGGGCGCGAACGAGGAGGAGCGGTACCCCCATTCGATCTCGCTGCCGAGGCGCTTGCGCAGCCCCTCGCGAGCCGAGTACGTGGTGACGCTCGCGACGCGGCTGCCGAGCCATTCGGTGCGCGAGCCCGCGTTCATGCGCAGCGCCCCGCCGACCGTGCCGGGCGTCCCCACCTCGAACTCGAGCCCGGCGAGCGAACGATGGAACGCCTCCTGGACGGCGGACGAGAGCGGCACCCCCGCCCCGAGCAGAAGGCGGTTCGTCTCGGCGTCGAAGCGAAGCGAGCGGAAGTCGCGGCCGAGCACGACGACGACCCCGTCGAAGCCCTCGTCGGCGACGAGCAGGTTCGACCCCCGGCCGACGATGACCCACGGGTCGCCC
>CAKTSW010000488.1 GCA_934613165.1 uncultured Ellagibacter sp. | reverse complement strand
GCTTCTGCGCGGTGACGGACAGCGGCCGTCGGCGCCACCTCGAGGTGTTCGCGGCGCTCACCGACGACGACGCGGGCGGCGTCGTGGGATTCCGGGTGATCGACAAGATCGTCGCCGAGGAAAAGCGCAAGCACCTGCTGCTCGACGAGCAGACCCGCGTCATCAGCGCCCTGTCGCAGGAATACACCACGGTGTGGCTGGTGTCGGGCATGGGCGAGGAAATCACCAAGTACCGCGACAGCGGGCGGGACAACGTCGCGCGGGAAGACGCCTATTTCTCCACGCAGAACATAAGCTACGACGACGTGCTCGAGCGCTACCTGCGCATCTACGTCTGCGACGAGTACAAAGAGGAATTCGCCCGCAAGGTGCGCTACGACGTGGTGCGGCGCGAGATCTGTCGCCAACCGGTCTACAGCGTCGTCTTCAAGCGGGACTACCGGGGCGTGCACGAGTACTTCCAGGTGAGCTTCACCGCCGCCGGCGACGCGGACGGCACCGATTTCGTCGTCGGGTTCAAGAACGTCAACGAGCTCGTGCGGGAAGAGCGGCAGCGAAACGAGCTCCTTGCCGAGGCGCTTTCGGAGGCGGAATGCGCGAACCGGGCGAAGACCCAGTTCTTCAACAACATGAGCCACGACATCCGCACGCCCATGAACGCGATCGTCGGCTTCACCTCCTTGGCCTTGTCCCATCTTGACGACAGGGAAAAGGTCGAAGGCTACCTGAAAAAGATCAGCACCTCGAGCGAGCACTTGCTTTTGCTCATCAACGACGTGCTCGACATGAGCCGCATCGAAAGCGGCAGGGTCTCGATCGAGGAAAAGCCGCTCGACCTTTCGGAGCTTCTAAGCTCGATCGCCACCATCATCCAGCCCGTCGCCGAGGCGAAGAAGCTTCGGTTCCTCGTCGACGTCGCGGATGTGGCCGACGTCCGCGTCGTGTCGGACAAACTCAGGCTCACGCAGATCCTGCTCAACCTTTTGAGCAACGGCGTCAAGTTCACCGAATCCGGGGGAGAGCTGCGCCTTCGCGTTCGCCAGGAGGCGGGGGCGCCCGAAGGGTACGTCCGGTACCGCTTCGTCGTCGCCGACACGGGCATCGGCATCAGCAAGGAATTCCAGAAGCACATCTTCGAGTCCTTCAGCCGCGAGCAAACCGCGCAGGTCGGCGGCATCCAGGGCACGGGGCTCGGGCTTGCCATCACCAAGAAAGTCGTGGACATGATGGGCGGCGCGATTCGCCTCGAAAGCGAGGAAGGGCGCGGCAGCGAATTCGACGTGCGTTTGACCTTCCGCCTTGCCGCCGAGCCCGCGGCATCCGGCGGGGAGGCGGCGCTGCCGGATCGCACGCGGAAGGCCTTCGCCCCCGAGGGCAAGACGATCCTTCTTGTGGAGGACAACGAACTCAACCAGGAAATCGCCGTGGCGATACTCGAGGAAGCGGGCTTTCGCGTCGAGGTGGCCTCCGACGGGTCGGTGGCCGTGGAAAAGATGGAAGGCGCCGACGCGGGCCGCTTCGACGCGATACTCATGGACGTTCGGATGCCGGTGATGGACGGGTACGAGGCCACGCGCCGCATCCGCGCCATGGAGGCGCCTGCCTGCAAAGGCGTACCGATCATCGCCATGACCGCCAACGCCTTCGAGGAAGATAAGAAGGCGACGATCGCCGCCGGGATGAACGCGCATA
>CAKTSW010000487.1 GCA_934613165.1 uncultured Ellagibacter sp. | reverse complement strand
CCTTCATGATCGCCGACGGCATCCTGCCTTCCAACGAGGGCCGCGGCTACGTGCTTCGCCGCCTTTTGCGCCGCGCCATCCAGAAGGCTCACATGATCGGTATCGAGGGGCCGTTCCTGAACGAATACGTCGACGAAATCGTCTCGCTCATGGGCAGCGTGTACCCCGAGATCGTCGAGAACCGCGAGCTCATCCGCCGCGTCATCCTGTCCGAAGAAGAGCGCTTCGGCGCGACGCTTCGCCAGGGCCAGGTGTTCCTGGAAGAAGAGCTCGCCAAGCTTTCCGGCGACGTGCTTTCCGGTGAAGAAGCGTTCACGCTTCACGACACCTACGGCTTCCCCGTCGAAGTCACCGAGGAGATGTGCGCCGATCGCGGCGTGAAGGTCGACATGGACGGCTTCGCTCGCTGCATGGAAGAGCAGCGCGAGCGCGCCCGCGCCGCGAACACGAAGGACGCCGAGGCCGCATGGAGCACCTACGGCGGCATCCACGCCGACATCCTGAAGGAAGTCGGCGCCACGAAGTTCGTGGGCTACGACAACCTCGAAACCGAGGCGAAGGTCGTGGCTATCGTGAAGGGCGGCGAAAAGGCCTCCAAGCTCGCGCAAGGCGAAGAAGGCGAGGTCATCCTCGATACGACGTCGTTCTATGCCGAAATGGGTGGCGAAGTGGGAGACACCGGCACGCTTGCGGGCGAGGGCTTCTCCGCCGATGTCGTCGACACGAAGGCTCCCGAAAAGGGTCTTGTATGCCATAAGGTGAAGGTTTCCTCCGGCGAGGTTTCCGTGGGCGACGCGCTCACCGCCGCGGTCGACGGCAAGCGCCGCGCCCGCATCGCGCGCAACCACACTGCCACCCACATCCTGCATGCGTCGCTGCGCCGCGTGCTCGGCGACCACGTGAAGCAGGCGGGCTCTTACGTCGGCCCCGATCGTCTGCGCTTCGACTTCACGCACTTCGAGGCCACCACGCCCGAGCAGCTCGCCGAAGTCGAGCGTATCGCCAACGACGAGATCATGTCCGCCGTTGCCACCAACATCTACGAGACCTCGCTCGACGCCGCCCGCGAATCCGGCGTGACGGCGCTGTTCGGCGAGAAGTACGGCGATGTCGTGCGCGTCGTCGAATGCGGCGACTTCTCCCGCGAGCTGTGCGGCGGCTGCCACGTTAAGAACACCGCCGAAATCGGCCTGGTCAAGATCACGTCCGAGTCGGGCGTCGGCGCCAACCTGCGCCGCATCGAGGCAGTGACGAGCTATGGCGCGATCGAGTACTTGAACAAGGTCGAGTCCGAGCTCAAGCAGGCCGCCGAGGCGCTCCGCGTGCCGCTGTTCGACGTGAGCGAGCGCACTGCCGCCAACGTCAAGACGCTGAAGGAAATCCAGAAGGGCGCCAAGCAGGCGAAGGGCGTCATTTCCGAAGACGGCGTTACGAAGCTCGTCGAGTCGGCCGCGAAGTCGGCTGCCGGCTACCCGGTCGTGATCAGCCGCGTCACCGTTGCCGACGCCGGCGCGATGCGCAACATGTGGGACGTCGTTCGCGCCCGCATGAGCGAGCCGGGCGCGGTCGTCCTCATCGCCGAGAAGGACGGCAAGGCCGTGCTTCTGGCCGCCGGCACCGACGAGGCGGTCGCGGCAGGCTTCAACGCCGGTTCCGTCATCAAGGAAATCGCACCGTGCGTGAAGGGCGGCGGCGGCGGCAAGCCGGCGATGGCCCAGGC
>CAKTSW010000486.1 GCA_934613165.1 uncultured Ellagibacter sp. | reverse complement strand
AGGGGTATCGTCTGCACGGACGAGATCCTCGCCGCGCATTTCGGGCATCTGAGCGTGAACAAGGCGATGTCGCTTTTAAGGACCATCATCGACTCGTAGTTGCATACGTCGAGGTTTTTCTCCCCGCATGCGGGACAACGCAGGCCCACAGCCACGATCAGCCCCCCCTTTCCAAAAATCGTCCGTCGTTTCATAGCATTGTACCAGTTCGCCGTGCGCAGGCATTGCGCGGCATGCACGGACAGCGAGCCAAGCTACAGGATGAAGCGGCTGCGGCTGCCGAGCTTGTGCTCGATCCGCGGACATTCCTCGATGCTCGGCCCATGCGTGAGGAAGAACGTACAGAAATGGCACACTTCCTTGACGGCGGCGTCGAACCCTAGATCCGGGTTGAGCAGCACCGAGAAGTCGTCGCACACCTCGTGCGTCGGCCTGAAGCACGCGGCGAAATGGCAATCGGCCGGGCACGGCTCGCCCGGCGTGTTGTGCGGGCAGCGGGACTGCATCTCGTCGTCGCACCCACGCTGTTCCCAACAATGTGGCATGATCCCCCTCTTTCGGTTTCAGACGCCCCGCCAAACGACGAAGGGCGGGGTGCTCCCCGCCCTTCGCTTCGTCTCGGATCGGCCGTCGCTTTAGAACCCCTCGTGATACGGGACGACGCGCTCGACGCCCGGCACGCGCTCCTTGAGGATGCGCTCGACGCCGTTTGCCAGCGTCATCTCGGACATCGGGCAGCCCTTGCACGCGCCCTGGAGCTCGACGGTCACGACGCCGGCCTCGTCGACGTCGATGAGCGTGACGTCGCCGCCATCGGCCTGCAGGCTCGGACGGATAAGCTCGAGCACGGCAGCCACATCGGATTTCTCTACCATGGGTACTCCTTTTTCAAGATGTATAAGCTCAGGCGATAATCTTACCATAGCGGATAAGCTCCCACATGAAACAAGCGGGAAACGTCTCGCCTCGGGTCATTCTATCGGCTGCCAGTCCTTGCCGACGATCACGAGCACGTTGGTGTTGAAGCTGTAGTAGTCGCCGCCGTTCACCGCACGCCCCGTGTCGATCATCTTCACGATCGTGTTCGCAGCGGCTTTGTAGGCCTCGTCGCGGTAGATGACAAGCGTGTCGGTGTAGTTGCCCGAGTCGTCGACATTGCCGATAGTACCGACGGAGAAGCCCTTGCTTCCGAGCAACGCGCCCATCTTCGCGCCGACGCCGGCGACGCCGCCGCCATTGCGGATCTCGACGGTGATGCCCGTGGGATCGGACACCGTCTCGGTCTCTTGCGATGCCGAGGGGTCGGCCCCCGCGTTCACGCTTTCCATGACCGCTTTCCACTGCGACGAGGACGCGTTGAACACCGATGTGCCGTCAGCGTCGCCTGCGCTGCCGGGCACGCACGCCGTGTAGACCGTCGCGCTGCTCAAAGGCCGAAGCCCGTTCGCGAGCGAGATGACCTGCGACGACGAGAGGTCGGTCTGAAGTCCCTGCGCGATCGAGTCGAGCTCGGTCGCGAAATCGAGCCCGCCCGCTTCGAGAAGCCGCTCGGCAAGCGCGCGCATGAACGACGTCCTGTTGGCGGCCTGCGTCTCGACGCCGTCTGTGTAGTTGCTCGCCCGCAGCATGACGACCGCGCTGTCCCCGTCGAGCACCTGGTCGCCCGAGGCGAGGTAGATGTCGCCCGCGTACGGGTCGTCGACGTCCTCGGAAAGCGCCACGCCGACGC
>CAKTSW010000485.1 GCA_934613165.1 uncultured Ellagibacter sp. | reverse complement strand
GTCGCGCCCGCCGAGGGCGAGAAGTGCCCGCGCTGCTGGAACGTCCGCGTGCTCGGCGGCAACGCCAACCACCCGCATGTGTGCGAACGCTGCGGCGACGTTCTCGACGCCATCGGATTCTCCGAGGAGGAATAGCGCTTGGGCGCACAGCTTGACCAGGACAACGCCTGCGCGGTTCGCGATGCCGCGCAGGCGACGGACGCGGAGCCCCTTAAGCAACCCGAAGGGCCCGCGTCCTCGCGAACCGCCTGCGCGCGTCGCCGGCGGTTCGCCCTGTTTATCCCCGTCGCCGTCGTCTGGGTCGTCATCGACCAGCTGACGAAGGCGTACTTCAACGGGAATTTCCAGGCAGGGCAGGTGATAACTGACCCCATCGCCGGCATCTTCCGCTTCCACCTTGTGTGCAACACCGGCGGCGCATGGAGCATCTTCTCGGGCGCGACGTGGGCCTTGGGCGCGTTTTCCCTTGTTGTCTGCGCGGCGCTTACCGTTTATCTCTTCGTCTGCGCGCGTGACGCGTCCGCCGGCGAGGCGGCCGGGCTCGCGCTCGTCGTGGCGGGAGGCATCGGCAACGCCATCGACCGTTTCGCGCTCGGGTTCGTCGTTGACTTCATCGAGCCGACGTTTGTCGACTTCCCGATATTCAACGTTGCCGACATCGGTGTGACCTGCGGGTTCATCGTTTTCTTCATCTCGCTTGTCCTGCGCGAGCACGCGAGCGGGAAAAAAGGAGGCGCCCAATGAGCCGCATGCTGAGCTACTCGGTCGGAAGCGACGATGTGGGCACGCGCCTCGACGCGCTCCTCGCCGCCAAGGCGTGCTACCCGAGTCGAAGCGCCGCCGCACGCGCCGTCGAGGAGGGCGCGGTGTACGTGAACGGAAATCAGGTTCCGAAGAAATACGCCGTCTGCGCGGGCGACCACGTCGTGTACGAGGTCGAAGACGAGGTCGAGCCGGGGCCCGTATCCGGCCAACCGATCGACCTCGACATCCGCTACGAGGACGACGACCTCATCGTGCTGTCCAAGCAGGCGGGGCTCGTGTGCCACCCGTCGGTCGACCACTTCGACGGCACGCTCGTGAACGCGCTCATCTACCATTGCGGCGCCGACCATCTGTGCAATGTGCAGGGGGAGGACGACCGACTCGGCATCGTGCACCGGCTCGACCGTGACACGACGGGGCTCATGCTCGCGGCGAAGAACGACGCGAGCGGCTACGCACTCATGGAAGACATCCGGGACCGCGCGGTCGATCGGCACTACCTTGCGCTCGCCCACGGCATCATCGCGCCCGACACTGGCATGATCGACGCGCCCATCGCCCGCAGCGCCAACGAGCGCACGCGCATGGCCGTGCGCGACGTGCCTTCCGCCCGCGACGCGGTGACGACCTTCCGCGTGCTCGAGCGCTTCGAAGCGGGACAGCACGACGACGGCTACACGCTCATCGACTGCAAGCTCTTCACCGGGCGAACGCACCAGATCCGCGTCCATATGCAGTACGCGAAGCATCCACTTGTGGGCGACCCGGTGTACACGGCGAACGGGCCGAAGGATGCGCGCGCCCAGCTTGGGCTTGCGCGGCAGTTCCTCCATTCGTTCAAGCTGCGCTTCGACCACCCGATGACGGGGGAGTCCCTTTCGTTCGCGGACAACCTGCCGAGCGATTTGGCGGGCGCGCTCGAAGTCCTTGCGCCCCGAAGCCGCGGCGTGACCGACGCGGGTCG
>CAKTSW010000484.1 GCA_934613165.1 uncultured Ellagibacter sp. | reverse complement strand
GGGTCACGCACGCGATGCGCTTCACGCCCGCGACCGCCGCGGGAAGGGCGTTCATGAGCACGGTCGACGGGTAGAGGGCGCGGCCGCCCGGCACGTAGAAGCCCACCGATTCGAGCGGCGTCACCTTCGCGCCCACGATCGCGCCGTCGGGGCGGGCGTAAAACCAGCTCTGCTCCTTCTGGCGCTCGTGGAACTCGCGGATCTGCTTGGCGGCGTGCTCGAGCGCGGCGACGGTCTTCGGGTCGCACTTGTCGGCCGCGGCGTCGATTTCGGCCTGGGAAACGCGGAAGTCCTCGACGTCGACGCCGTCGAACTTGCTCGTGAAGTCGCGCAGGGCCGCGTCTCCCCGCTCGCGCACCTCCTCGATGATGGAGGTGGCCGCCGCGATGGCGCCTGCGTTGAACGCGCCCGTGCGGTTGATCTGCGAGCTCTTGAATTTCTCGCCCGGCTTCAAAGTTACTCGACGCATGGTGTGGATCCCTTCTATCTTGCAGTTCGTCTTCATGATAACGGTTGGTTGTTTCCGATTGCTTAAAACGCCGCGGCACCCGGCATGTCGTTCGCGGCGCGTGCCCGCGCTTTACGAGCCTTGCGGCGTCTGCTCGCCTCCCGCGATGACCGACGCCTCCCAGCGTCCCTCGCGCACGCCTTCGCGCAGCTTCTCGGCGAGCTCGACCACGCGCGGGTCGGTGCGGAACGAGCAGGGGTTCGCGAGGAACCTTGCCGTCGACGACAGAACCTCGTCCACGATGACGAGGTTGTTCTCGCGCAGCGTGCGACCGGTCGCGGTGATGTCGACGATGCGCTCGGAGAGGCCGGTCAAGGGCCCGAGCTCGATGTTGCCGTGGAGTTTCACGATCTCGACCTGCTCGCCCTTCTTCGCGTAGAACGCCTCGGTGATGCGCGGGTACTTGGTGGCGATGCGGACCGACCCGCGGGTGCGGTAGCGCTCGGCGACGCGGTCGGCGGCCCCTTCCGGCTCGGCGACGATGAAGCGGCAGGCGCCGAACTTCAAGTCGACGAGCTCCACCACGCCGGACGCGGCCTCGAGCAGGGAATCCTCCCCGCAGATGCCGCAGTCGGCGGCTCCCAGTTCCACGAACACGGGGGCGTCGGAGGGGCGCACGATGATGTAGTCGACGCCGGGGTTTCTGATGATGAGCTGGCGGCCGGGGTCGTCGAGCCCCATGGTGTCGAGCCCGCACGCCTTAAGGCACGCGATCGAGTCGGGGTTGAGCGAGCCTTTGGGGACGGCGATGCGCAGCGGGCGAGCATCCGTTGCGGCTTCTTCGGGTTCGGTGCCGGCGGCAAGGGCCTGGTCGAGGTAGAACGCGAACCCCGCGGCGGGGCGGCTTTCCCCGAAAGCGCCGATCGTGTTGTCGTAGCGCCCGCCCGAGCCGAGTGGGGCGCCGAGCGCGGGCGCGAAGGCGACGAACACGATGCCCGTGTAGTAGTCGAACGAGCTCATGACCGAGAAATCGACGAGGATGCGGTCGGTAAGGCCCTTCTCGGCGAGCAGGTCGAGCACGCGGTCGAGGTCGTCGAGGCCGTCTTGGCACCCGAGCGGTGACACCAGGTCGCGCACGCGTTTCACCGCTTCCCGCCCGCCGCGGATGCGCGAGAGGCTGCGGATGGCGCTGGCGAACACGGGCGGGACGCCGGCTTCGCGCGCGCCGTCTTCGGAGGTGAGCTCCTCGAGCTTCACGAAGTTGGAGGCGTGGTAGGCGGAAA
>CAKTSW010000483.1 GCA_934613165.1 uncultured Ellagibacter sp. | reverse complement strand
ATCAGGTCATCACCGACCGCGACACCACGGCCAACATCGCCGACAACGTGCGCAACATGGTGATCGACTACATGGCCTGCGGCATCGACCCGGAAAAGACCATCATCTTCACGCATTCCCATATTCCCGCGTTGAACCAGCTCATGCTGCCGTTTCTGTCGCTGTGCACCGAAGCCGAACTCGAGCGCAACCCCACAGTGAAATCCGAGCAGGAAGCGTCTGGCCACGCGCTTACCGGGCTTCTGCTCACCTACCCCGTCCATCAGGCGTGCGACATCCTGTTCTGCAAGGGCAACATCGTGCCCGTCGGCAAAGACCAGCTACCCCACATCGAGCAGACGCGCCAAATCGCGCGCCGCTTCAACGAGCGCTATGCGCACGTGTTCCCCGAGCCCGACGGCGTACTCACCGACGCCGTGCTCATCCCCGGCCTTGACGGGCGCAAGATGTCGAAGAGTTACGGCAACGCCATCAGCCTTTCGGCCACGGCGGAGGAAACCGCGAAGCTCATCAAGAAGAGCCAGACCGACTCCGAGCGCTTCATCACCTTCGACCCCGACAACCGTCCCGGCGTGTCGGCGCTTCTGACCACCGCGGCGCTGTGCACCGGTCGCACGGAGGTCGAGATCGCCGAGGAAATCGGCAACGGCGGCTCGGGCGCGCTGAAGAAGTACGTCACCGAGAGCGTGAACGGGTATCTGGCGCCCATCCGCGAGCGCCGCGAGGAGCTGGCGAAGGACCCGGCCTACATCGCCGACATCCTGGCGGAGGGCAATCGCCGCGCGAACGAGATCGCCAACGATACCCTCGGCGAGGTGCGCGAAGCCATGGGCATGGTCTACACGGCGTAGGGCTTTGCGTGGGGCGCGCGGCGCAGGGCGTTGGCACGGCGCGCAGGCTTCCGATACGACCAACGGGTTCAACAGGCTCCCGCAGCGATGCGGGGGCCTTTTTCATGCTTGGGAGCGGTAACGGTTCCACGAATAGCGGACGGCGCCGGATGCGCGAAACTCACGCGTGTTTTTCTGACAGCTGACGACGCTCAAGAACGGCTTCGCGAGATGCAAGCCGAAGTGGAGCCCTGCTGCGATGGCGGGCAACGCCGGGTTTGCAACGCGCAGGTGTGTTTTCGGCCTTGAAATGGCGGCCTGCGACGAGAAACGCGGTCCGCCTTTGCAAACCCGGCATACGCCGCCATTTGAGAGCAAGAAAAGTGTTCAGCCCTTGCAAAACCGGAACTCACCGCCATCTCAATCGGGGAACCCTCCTTATACCGCGGAAGATGCCCTCGATGCCGCCTGCAACGCAAAGCAAGGAGAGTCCAAGCTGGGCATGGGCATGGCGAGCACTAAGAGCCCAAAGGCGTATCCTTAGTGCTCGCCCAACATCTAGCCCCAGCCCTCAATGCCGGGTTAGAGGATCCCCTTCACTTCCTCGACCCATTCGTCGATGTCGCTCTGCGAGCTCATGAGCCGCGCACCACCCGAGGAATCGAAGCGGGCCTCGAGCGCTGGACCGAAGGAAGCGCCCTCGGCGGCGTCCTCCATATCGGAGAAGACGGACCCGGGCCATCCGCCGTTTGTCGCGAACGGCACGACGGTCTTCCCTTCCCAGGAATGCTCCGAGAAGAACGTGGCAACGGCAGGCGCCATGGTGTACCACCATGTCGGCGTGCCGACGGCGATCACATCGTAATCGGCCGGGTCGTGCGTCAGGGCCTCTATGTTTGGCTTGA
>CAKTSW010000482.1 GCA_934613165.1 uncultured Ellagibacter sp. | reverse complement strand
CGGTCGGTGCTACAATGTGTGAGTTTATCAAGACGGTTCAACTGCACGAAGAGGAGACAACATGGCACGTCCCATGACCATGGCGGAAAAGATTCTGGCCGCCCATGCGCATCTCGATGAAGTGGAGCCGGGGCAGCTGATCGAATGCGATCTCGACCTCGTGCTTTCCAACGACATCACCTCGCCGATCGCCATCAAGAACTTCAAGAAGATTGGCGTGGAAAAGGTGTTCGACCCCACCAAGATCGCGCTTGTTCCCGACCATTACGTCCCGAACAAGGACATCAAGAGCGCCGAGCAGGCGAAGCAGGTGCGCGAATTCGCTCGCGAACAGGGCATCACGCATTATTACGAAGTCGGCTGCATGGGCGTTGAACACGCGCTTCTGCCCGAGCAGGGCGTTGTGGGTGCGGGCGACCTCATCATCGGTGCCGATAGCCATACCTGCACCTACGGCGCGCTCGGCGCGTTCTCCACGGGCGTGGGCTCCACCGATGCAGCTGTGGGCTACGCCACGGGCAAGGCATGGTTCAAGGTTCCCGAGACGTTGCTGTTCAAGATCGACGGCGAGCTCAACCCGGGCGTTACCGGCAAGGACATCATCCTGTACATCATCGGCATGATCGGCGTTGACGGCGCGCTGTACAAGGCCATGGAGTTCACGGGCAGCGCCATCCGCAGCCTGTCGATGGACCAGCGCCTTTCCATTTCGAACATGGCCATCGAGGCTGGCGGCAAGGCGGGTCTCATCGAGGTCGACGACATCACGCGCGTCTACCTTGACGGCCGCGCCGAGCGCCCCTACACCGAGTACCACTCCGACCCCGACGCCACCTACGCGAAGGTGTACGAGATCAAGGCGTCCGACATCCCGCCGACGGTCGCGTTCCCTCATCTGCCGTCGAACACGCGCCCGGTCGCCGAAGCCCGCGACGTGAAGATCGACCAGTCGGTCATCGGCAGCTGCACCAACGGGCGCCTGGAGGACATGCGTCAGGCGGCTGCCGTGCTCAAGGGCCGCAAGGTGCACCCCGACGTTCGCTGCATCGTGATCCCCGCCACGCAGCAGGTGTACAAGCAGTGCATCGACGAGGGGCTTATGGACATCTTCCTCGACGCGAACTGCGCGGTTTCAACCCCGACGTGCGGCCCGTGCCTCGGCGGTTACATGGGCATCCTCGCCGCTGGCGAGCGCTCCATCTCCACGAGCAACCGCAATTTCGTCGGCCGCATGGGCGACCCGACGAGCGAGGTCTACCTCTCGTCGCCGGCCGTTGCCGCGGCGAGCGCCGTGCTCGGCCACATCGGCCTGCCGGAAGATTTGGACTAACGGGTTAGGAAGGACACATTCATGCATTTCAAGGGTACCGCGCATCGCTATGGGCGCGACATCGACACCGACGTCATCATCCCGGCCCGCTACCTCAATTCTTCGGACCCTGAATGGCTGGCGCAGCACTGCCTGGAGGATTTGGACGCCGACTTCGTGAAGAAGGTCAAGAAGGGCGACATCATCGTGGCCGAGGAGAACTTCGGCTGCGGCAGCTCCCGCGAGCATGCGCCGATCGCCATCAAGGCGGCGGGCGTGGACGTGGTCATCGCAAAGTCGTTCGCGCGCATCTTCTACCGCAACTCCATCAACACCGGGCTTGCCATCATGGAATGCCCCGAGGCGGTCGACGCCATCAAACAGGGCGACGTCGTGGACGTCGACGCCGATGCGGGCGTCATCACC
>CAKTSW010000481.1 GCA_934613165.1 uncultured Ellagibacter sp. | reverse complement strand
GCCGTCGTGTTCGTCACGGCCTACAGCGAGCACGCGCTCGACGCGTTCAAGGTGAACGCCATCGACTACCTGGTGAAACCGGTCGAAACCGAGCGCCTTTCCCAGGCCCTCGCCCGCGTGCGCGAACATGTTTCGCTCCATGCACAGGCCCAGAAATCCGAGCGCATCCCCGTCGAAAAGGGCGGCAAGAAGATCCTCATCGGCATTGACAAGATCCGCTTCGTCATGGCGCGCGACGACTACGCCTACCTGCAAACCGACACAGACCGCTACTTCTCCACGGTAAGCTTGGCCCAGCTCGAAAAGCGTCTCGACGGGCACGGGTTCTTCCGCGTGCACCGCGGCTACCTGGTCAATCTTTCCATGGTCGAAGAAATCGAGTCGGTTTCCGGCGGCACGCTTCTGCTTACGCTGAACGGCGTCGAGGAAAAGATCCCCGTCAGCCGCCGCCGCGTGAGCGCGCTGAAGAAGGCCCTGGGGCTGTAAGCTCGCCTGCTATCGCATCGTTTGAAAAGCGCTCGTTTCGGGCGCTTTTCTGCTAGATGGGGCGGCGCCGGGGCAAACGCCGTTGGAACGTGCCTATTTGCCGCAAATCGCCGCCTATTTCCCCACTTGTCCATAACTCCACCACAGCCTTCGGGGATAATTCAGCACTGTGCGTCATCTTTCAAGATGGCCACGACTTTACTCGAAAGAAGGTTCACATGCTGATAAGCGACATGGAAAAGCTTTACCCTTCTGCGAAAACGCTTGTGAAGGAATGCGTTGCCAGCCGCCTTCGCGCGAAGGACGCGACGCTGTACGATTTTTCCGAAGAGGCCGAGGAATGCGCTCGCAACTTCATGGGGTGGGTCGATCTGGCCACCAACCCCTGCTGCGACCTTGCCCAGGTCCAGCGCTTCGCCGACCAGGTCGTCGAAAGCGGCATCGAAACGGTCGTGCTCATCGGCCAGGGCGGTTCCACCCAAGCTCCGATGACCATCACCAAATACAACAAGTCCGACGCGAGCAAGGCGAACCGCGTCTCGTTCAAAACGCTTGACTCCGACTCTCCCGTCCGCATGCGCGAGCTCCTCGCCGACTGCGACCCCGCGACCACGCTTGTCGTCGTGTCGTCGAAGTCGGGCGGCACCATCGAGCCGCGCCTGCTCCTGTGCGCGCTGCGCGAGGCGTTCGCGGCCGAGGCCCCCGAGGTCAACATGGCGAACCACCTCGTCGCCATCACCGACCCCGGCTCGCAGCTCGAGCGCCAGGCGCGCGAGGAGGGCTGGCTCGCGGTGTTCAGCGGGGAGCCCACGGTGGGCGGCCGCTTCTCGGCGCTGTCCGTCTTCGGCCTGCTCCCGGCGGCGCTCGTCGGCATCGACCTCGACGCGTTCATGACGCACGCGAAGGACGCCGAGGCCCGCTGCAGCGAAGACGCCATCGACAACCCGGCCGTCAACCTGGCGGCCTTCCTGTACGACAACTACCTGAAGGGCCGCAACAAGTTCTCGTTCCTCACCCCGAAGCGCGGTCGCGTGCTGGGGCTTTGGATCGAGCAGCTGGTCGCGGAGTCCCTCGGCAAGGAAGGGCAGGGCATCCTCCCGAACATCGAGGTCGACCCGCTGCTTCTTGCCCACGACGCCGGCGACCGCAGCGTCGTCATGTACCAGACCAAGACGGACCTTTGGGACGAGCGCAAGAACTTCGAGATGAGCCTCGCCTACGTCGACCAGGCCATCCCGCGCCTCAACTTCAA
>CAKTSW010000480.1 GCA_934613165.1 uncultured Ellagibacter sp. | reverse complement strand
GAACGGCGTCTCCCACCCGCGCGTGGACTTGCACTGCCCGCACACGACGCCTATGCGCGCCTTGCCGAAGGTCGTGTCGATCTCCATGCCGATGCGCCTGGCGCGCCTGAGGCGCCTGCCGTCCGAGCCCACGGCCGGCTCCGCGTCGGCCATGGACTGGAGCGCCTCCTCGAACCTCCTCAGCCCGTCGGCCATCACGTCGCGGAGGATCCCGGCCTCGACGTCCGCCAGCGATTCGGGCGTATGCGCCGCGTTTTCGCAGATTTTCATTTTCTTCTCCTTTTCCGGGTTGACATTGAATCATTCAAGTGATACACTGTTGTACCAGAAAACAGGAGAAGATGTCCACATGAAAAGCGAAAAAGTTCTCGCCGCGCGGATCGACGCGGCAAAACGCGCCATCGCCGCGCTCGGCGACATGCGCCCGGGCCACCTGTCCGTCCAGCAGAGGGCGAGCGGGAGGAACCGGCGGGGGTACGCCCAGCTGAGCTACACGTTTCAGAAGCGCAGCCGCACCGACTACGTCCAGCCAGAGGACGTGGAGAGGATCAAGTCCGAGATAGCGAACTACAGGAAGTTCAAGGATCTCTGCGAACGGCTCGTCGCCCTGTCGATCGAGGAGTCGAAGCGCAAGACCGGGCGGAGGCGCAAGGCGGACGCCACAGGCCGTAACCGGCCATAGGCCTGGCAGCCTCGCCAGATTCACCGCGCCCATCTGGGAGTGGCGTGCGGTGAATTACGCAAATGCGCCCGTGGATGTCTCAACCTGAGCGCAAAGCGCGAAATTATGGTATTATAAAGCAGCAAGTCAAGGGAAGTTTGCCAATGACGACTAAAGAGGGCGCATCTGCGTAATTCACCCGAGCCCAGCCGCTCCGATCATGCGGCAGGGCGGTAAAGGTACTTGATTTCGTCGTTCGTGTACCAGACGTATGCTTCAAGGAACGACGCAAATCCGCCCTTTGACCAGAACTGGCCTCTCCGCTTGAAGCGGTTCTGGTTCTGAGAGCACTGCGACTCCTTCGCGCCGCTTCCTATGGGCACGCCGTCCCCTCGCGCCGTGCGGTAGTCCATATGCTCCTCGTGGTCTCTGAAGTATGACGCCTCGCGCCCGACGGCCTCCCTCCGCTCCCTGTCCGCGATCTTCTTCTCCTCGGCCTCCGCGATGGCGTCCATGAGCGTCTTCGGGCCCCATGTCCTGAGGTTCTTCAGGAGCCTGTGCGTCCACGCCTCCTTCTCGGCCCTCTGCGGCTCCTCCGGGAAGAGCGCGTCCGCGAGCGCGTGGAGGTGCTGCGAGGCGTGGTAGTAGTCGAGCTGCCCGACCGCGATGTCCGCGAACCTGTCGTCGAACACGCCCCAGAGGTACACGCCCCCGTCCATGATCACGTACACCTTCGCCGCCCGGTTCATCCCCATCCTCTGCGCCTCGTCCTGCACCCTGCGCCCGAAGTCCACGGGGGACGTCTCCGCGGGCATCGCGACGACATGCTTCGTGATCAGGGTCCTGCGCCCCCTGTTCACCTCGGCCACCTGCGAGAGGCGGAACATCACGGCCGACTTCACCTCGTGCCACGACACCCGCTCGTCGCGCGGGGCCTTGGGATTCCCCCATCTGGCCTCCTTGAACCGGGCCAGCCATCCGTCCATCATCACGATCAGCGTGTCGTCCTCCCCCGCCGCGCAGCCGCAGAGCCTCGGCAGCAGCGCGGGGTCGCACGCGTCGCCCACCCTGCGTATGGT
>CAKTSW010000479.1 GCA_934613165.1 uncultured Ellagibacter sp. | reverse complement strand
GCGCTCCCGAAGGCTCGCGTACCGAAGTACGCGTCGCCTCCGCGACCGCCCGAATCTCGGGCACTGGGGAAACCCTCGCTGACTCTTCGGCGACCAGCGGGGCTTCTGGAACGGCCTCGCTGGCTTCCTCGGGTGGACCTGCGACTTCGGTCGCCGGCTCTTCGACGACCAGCGGGGCTTCGGCTGCTGTTCCTGCCCCCTCCATCTCCCTTTCCCGCAAGCAGCTTCTCCAGGGCGCGGCGATCGGGCTCGTCGCGGGGCTCGCGTCGGGGTACGTCGGCGTGGGCGGCGGGTTCATCATGGTGCCGCTCATGCTGTCGATTATCGGCATCCCCATGCGCAAGGCGTCGGGTACGTCGCTCATCGCGGTGATGATCCTCGCCATCCCCGGCGTCATCGAGCAGGCGATTCTCGGCAACATCAACTACCTTGCCGGCATCGCCGTCGTCATCGGGACCATTCCTGGCGCGGTCGTCGGCGCGCGCCTTGTCACGAAGGTTCCCGAGCGCACGCTGCGCTTCGCGTTCGGGTGCTTCCTCATCGTGGCTGCGGTGATGCTCGCGCTGAATGAGTTCGGCGTTTTGGGGTAATGTTCTATACTTGTTCCGAAAAGGAGCACGGGCGAAGGGCGTAAGCGATGACCGAACACGAAGACACCATCGACAAGGCAACGGAAAAGGCGATAAGCGCCGTCGAAAGGCGCGCTTCCGACCTCGCGAAAGGCGCCGCGCCCGCCGATGCGGCCGGCGCCCCAGCGGCGGGCCGCGCGAAGATCCCGGCGAACTCCGATGCCCCGAAGCGCCCCGGCGGCTTGTCGCGCTTCTTCACGCTCGAGATGCTGCTCGCCATCGTCGCGGTGCTTTCCGGCGGCACGCTTCTATGGACTGCCATCGCCCCCTCGCACAGCATTCCCGTCATGATCGCGGCAGGCATGGTGTTCACGCTGTCGATCGTGCTGTTCATCCGCTTGTCGATGGACCCCGACTCGGTCCGCGCGCGCCAGTCCGACGCGATGCTGCGCCTGGCCAGCCGCACGCTCGAAAGCATGCAGGAGGGCCTGAATCGCGACTCGGCGCAGGAAATCTGCCAGCTGCTTCTGCCTTCTACCGCCGCCATCGCCGTCGCCATCACCGACAAGACGCAGATCCTCGGGTACGCGGGCTACCTTGAAACGGTGAACCCCACGGGCAGCGACATCCGAACGCACGCCACCCAGGCGACGCTCGACGACGGCACGACCCGCGTGCTGTTCACCAACATCGACATCGGGTTCCCCGAGCACGAGAACACCACGATCAAGGCCGCGATCATCGTCCCGCTTTTGGTACGCGGCGACGTGTGCGGCACGCTCAAGTTCTACTACCGCAGCGCCAAGCGCATCACCGAAACGCAGAAGTCGATCGCCGAGGGCTTCGGCCAGCTGCTTTCCACCCAGATGGCCGCGGCGGCGCTCGAAGAGCAGGCGCGCCTCGCCGCCACCATGGAGCTTAAGGCGCTGCAGAACCAGATCAACCCGCATTTCCTGTTCAACACCATCAACACCATCGCGTCGCTTATCCGGACCGACCCGAACAAGGCGCGCGTGCTCCTGCGCGAGTTCGCCGTGTTCTACCGCCGCACGCTTGAAAACTCCGACAGCCTCATCTACCTGTCGCGCGAGGTGGAGCAGACCAATCGCTACTTCACGTTCGAGATCGCGCGTTTCGGCGAGGACCGCGTCGAGCTCGACGTGAACGTCGA
>CAKTSW010000478.1 GCA_934613165.1 uncultured Ellagibacter sp. | reverse complement strand
AGGGCAAGGGCTACAACTCCTACCAGACGCTCATCCTTGCCTCCATCATCGAGAAGGAGGCGAGCGACGACGCCGACATCCGCGCGAAGGTTTCCGCGGTGTTCTACAACCGCTTGTCGAACACGGGCGCTCCGACGTACGGCATGCTGGGCAGCGATGCCACCACCGCCTACGAGATCGGCGGCGACCCGAGCAACTACGACTGGACGACCGACAGCGCCTATAACACGCGTCGGCACGCGGGGCTTCCGCCCACGCCCATTTGCTCCCCGAGTCTGGGCAGCATCCAGGCGGCGTGCAGCCCTGCTTCCGACTTCGGCGAGTACTACTTCTTCTCGTTCTGGTCGAACAGCAACGGCGGCATCGACTACATCTTCGACAAAACCTACGACGAGCATCAGGCCACCATCGCCGCTCATTCGTAGCGAGCGCTATCCGCGACGAAGCGAAACGGAGTGCGCATGGCGTATTTCAAGCCCGACCGCTATTTCTCGCGGTTGTCGAACGTCTCTATAGAAAACGACCTTTTGGCCCGCGGGTTCACGAACGTGCTGCTCGACATCGACAACACGTTCGTGCCGCGCGACACGCAGGTGATCCCGCGCGATGCGCGCGTGTGGCTCGGGTGCGCGCGCGATGCGGGGGTGAGCATCTGCCTTCTGTCCAACAACTGGCACCGCGTGGTGTACGATTTCGCGGCCGAAGTCGGCTTGCCGATCGTGGCGAAGGCCATGAAGCCCTGCTCGCCCGCCTACTTCGTGGCGATGCGCAAGATCGGGGCCCATCGCAAGAACACCGTTGCCATCGGCGACCAGCTTATGACCGATGTTCTCGGAGCCCATACGGTGGGGATCACCGCCTACCTTCTGCAACCCCTTGTTGAGCAGGACCTGCCCCATACGCTGTTCCTGCGCAAGTTCGAGCGCGTGCTCATGGGCGATGCGGTTCCCGAGAACCCCGTTACGGCGTGCCACTCTTCGGAAAGGAACTGATGTCATGAACGGTATCTCGGCTAGCGATTTGGCCACGACCCCGCAGAAGCTCTATGTGCTCGGGCATCCGGTGGCGCATTCGAAGTCGCCCGTGATGTACAACGCGGTGTACCGAAAGCTCGGCTTCCCCTGGAGCTACGACCTTATGGACTGCGAAACGCCCGCCGAAGCGAAGGCGTTCCTTGAAGAGCGCGACTTTTTGTCCATCAACATCACGACGCCCTACAAACCCGAGGCGCTTGCGGCGGCGACGGCCAAGGCGGCTTCCGCGAAGCTCGCGCACGGCGCGAACATCCTCGTCAAGAAGAACGACTCGCTCATCGCGTTCAACACCGACGGCCAGGGCTGCGTGGGGTACCTCGAGCGCGTCGGGTTCGATTTCGCGGGCGCGAAGGTGGCGATTTGCGGCACCGGCCCGACGGCACTCGCCATCCTTCATGCCGCCGCCATCGCCGGCGCGTCCGAGGTTCTCTTGCTCAGCCGCGACAAAGAGCATGCACGCGAAGTGCTCGAGCGCTACGTCGAGGAGTTCGGCGAGCTCGCGCATGCGACGGTCGACCTTCAGGCCCCGAAGACCGCGCACAGAAGCTTCCTTTCCGCCTACGAGGAAACGACCTTCCGCTTCGGGAGCTACACCACGTCCACGCAGGCGATTCACGCCGCCGACCTGGTGATCAACGCGACGCCGCTCGGCATGCGCCAGGGCGACCCGGCCCCGTTCGACGTGTCGCTGTTCCGATCAGGCCAGG
>CAKTSW010000477.1 GCA_934613165.1 uncultured Ellagibacter sp. | reverse complement strand
ACGTTGCATCCCAGGCCAAGATAGCAGTACGGACGCAGATCCTGAAGCGCCTTCACCGTTTCCGCCACGTTGTGGGCACGCACCACCGACGCACCGAGCTCGCACGCCATGAGCGCCTCCGCCGCCGAAGCGCGGTCGCGGTCGGCCGGCTTCTCGATGCCGTAGGCGTTGCCGATGTAGCTCTTGCGCGACACCGCGACCATGAGCGGGTACCCCAAGCGCGCGAACTCGTGGAAGTTGCGCACGAGTTCCATGGTCTGGGACGAGGTCTTGCCGAAACCCGGGCCCGGATCGATGCAGATGCGGTCGCGCGCGATTCCCGCCTCTTCCAACTCGACGGCGCGTTTCGCCAGGTAGTCGCGTACTTCGCTCACGACGTCGTCGTAGTGCGGGTCGTTTTGCATCGTGCCCGGCTCGCCCTTCATGTGCATGACGACAAGCCCGGCATCGCACGATTTCGCCACTTCCACCATGGCAGGATCGCGGAACCCCGACACGTCGTTGATGATGGCGGCCCCCGCCTCGACGCATGCGCGCGCCACCTCGGCATGGCGCGTGTCGATGCTCACGCACACGCCTGCGGACGCGAGCTCGCGCACCACCGAAAGCGTGCGGGCAAGCTCTTCCTCGGTCGACACCTCGTCCGACCCGGGCCGCGTCGACTCGCCGCCGACGTCGATGATCTTGGCGCCCTCGTCGATCATGCGCTTGGCGTGCGCGATCGCGGCGTCGTGCGTGTTGTGCTCTCCCCCGTCGGAGAACGAATCGGGCGTGACATTCAAGACGCCCATCACGATGGGCGTCTTGGTGTCGAAGCTATACGAGGCGCAATGCCAATCCAATATATGCTCCTTTAGTTCTTGCTGTCCTTGTCGTTGGAGCCGTTGCCGTGCGCGATGTCGCGGAAGCCCCGCTCCAAGTCGTTGAGAATGCCGTGCGGCGCGAACGAATCGACGTGCTGCGCGGTCTGCGTGGGCGTCCCATCCGCTCCGTCGGGGCCGTTGCCGCCCATCACATCGCCGTTCCAGTTCGGGTCGGCGAGCTTGGCGTCGCGGGCGCGCGCCTCGGCTTCCTCGCGCTGCTTCGCGGCGATGATGTCGTCCTCGCGCTCGAGGTACTCGCTCCAGCGGTTGTCGAGCAGCGCCTGGCAGGCTTCGCCATCGACCGTTTCGCGTTCCAGAAGCACGCTTGCCATGAGGTCCATCTGGTCGCGATGCGAGCTTAGGATCTCGTAGGCGCGGTCGTGCGCTTCCTTCATGATGCGGGCGACCTCGTCGTCGATGCGACGCGCGGTTTCCTCGGAGTAGTCCTGCGTGTTGCCGTAATCGCGACCGAGGAACACCTCATGGTTCGGCTGGCCGAACACCTGCGTGCCCAAAGCCGTCGACATGCCGTACTGGGTCACCATCGCGCGCGCCATCTTCGTTGCGCGCTCGAGGTCGTTGCTCGCGCCCGTGGTCACGTCGTCGCAGAAGATTTCCTCCGCCACGCGGCCACCCATGAACACCGCGAGCTCGTCGAGCATCTCGCCCACCGTGTTGAGCACCTTGTCTTCCTTCGGGATGCTCAGGGTGTAGCCGAGCGCACGGCCACGAGAAATGATCGAGATCTTATGCACCGGGTCAGCATGCGGCAGCGTGTGGCCGACAAGCGCATGACCCGACTCGTGGTAGGCGATGGTGTGCTTGGTCTGCTCGTCCATCACACGGCCCTTGCGCTCAGGGCCGGCGATCACGCGCTCCATC
>CAKTSW010000476.1 GCA_934613165.1 uncultured Ellagibacter sp. | reverse complement strand
ATCACTTCAGTTATGTCGGCAATGGTTAAATCATAGGTTCCTACCGTCAGCGACGTGACGACGAGCACTGCGAGAGCAATCGCAAGACCTACGCCCACTGCCCATTCCCGTGCACGGATAGAATTCTTCTTTTCGTTGTTTTTTCGGACGCGCTTCTCCACGCGCCGTCACCCCCCCTGCAGGCGAAAGCGGCTTTGCTGCAGCCGGCGCCGCAGCAAAGCCGCTCGCGTTTCTCAAGTACGCTCGCGATGGTTAACGATTACCCGCGGCCGCCCGCGTTCTGGGGCGCTCCGGCACCTGTGGACGTAGTGCCGGAAAGGATCGCCTCAGCGTCGGCGCTCGACAACTCTGAGCTGTAGAAGTCCTGGTAGAACGACTGCAAGACCTTTGCCATATCCTGGTCGGCGTACAAATCGGGATAGATGACCGACCCAAGCCACGGCGTCATGAGGGCGCCTTCAGCACTGCGGACGCACCAGAGGTAAAGCGCCGTCGGGCAAACGTAGACGTTGCCGTTCTTGACTGCATCGACGTCCGCGAGAGCAGCATCAGCGAGGATTTGATCTTTCACGCCCGAGTTCATCGTGATGATGTATTCGGGGTTCCATTTCACGATCTGCTCGGCGTCGACGCTGCGGTACTGCCCGCTCTGCGCGCCATCGTAGCCGGCGGCGACGTTCTTCGCGCCGACCGCTTCGTAGTACGCGTTCGAAATGTCCTTGTCATCAGCGCAAAGATACTGGTCGCCGCTGATGTTGAGCTGCAGCACCGTGTGCTTATCCGCGTCCGAAAGCTTGGTCGCGCGTTGCTCAGCGTCGGAAATGCTCTTCTTGTAATACTCCACAAACTGCTGGGCGCGCTCGTATTCCTCGTCGCCGAGAATCTGGCCGATCGTGAGGAAATCGGCGCACATGTCCTCGACCGTCGAAAGCTTGTTGAGCGTGACGACGGCGATTCCCGCCTGCTTCATCTGGTCGAGCTGCTCGTCGCTGTACATGCTCGTAGGACCGTACACCACCTGAACGTCGGCAGAGATGAGGTCTTCGACAGACGAAGAGTCATAATTGTTCGGATTGCTCTTCTCGTAGTCGGCGAACACGGCTTTGAACGCGTCGGAAACCTGTTTGGTCGACGCGGCGGCGATCTTGCCGTTACCGTCGCAGAACATCTCGGTCGCCTGGGCGAACGCGCCCATCGTCGGAGCGACGCGCGTGACCTCGGCGGGAATCGTCACTTCCTCGCCGTTACTGTCCGTGACCGTTCTGGTCGTGGCCTCCGCTTGTTCCGTTGCCTGACCGGACGACTTCGAAGCGTCCTCCGATTGCTGTGACGCACAACCCGCCAGCATGCTCCCCGAAGCGAGTGCCGCAACGAGCACGAAACTGGTTATCTTTGCGAATTTCATTGGCGGACCTTCCTCTTCGTTTTTCCTCTTCCGCACCGCGAAGATAGCGAAGGGCCAAAGCTCGGGCAATGGTGAAAAAAGGGTGAGGTCAAATAATGCCTGATTAAACTATAATCTGATTTTGAAATAATTGTTTTCAGGGAGGTTAGAATGAAAACGCAGAAGCAGAGCGCCTCTTTGCATATGGCGCATGCCATGGCGGCGATCGCCGTAGCGCTGCTGGGATGGACTTCGATCATGGGAGCGGCGGCGATGGGCGGCGCGAACAGAGCGCTTCTCGACACGATAACGGTTGCCGTAGCTGCAACGCTCGCCCTTTCCGGCGGCTTGCTCGCGCAAAGAA
>CAKTSW010000475.1 GCA_934613165.1 uncultured Ellagibacter sp. | reverse complement strand
GGCTCGGACTGCGAATAGAAGATCGCGTTGTCGCTCAGCTTCACGATCTGCGCGTCCTGCGTCGTCATGTCGACGAGCGCATAGGCGGGAATGCCCGACTCGCGGTTCGTGAACCATTTGAACAGATCGGCGTAGCCGAGCGGACTCACGCGAACCGGCGTGCCCTGGTAGTTGATCTGGCTGTACAGCGGCGAGATCTCGAACTGGCTCACGTATTCGGGAATCGAGCCCATCTCGCGATTGCCGAGCAGGACCGCGGAATCGCGGTCGATGACGGGAATCTCCGAGTAGTTAACTTCCTGGATGTCCGACGCGAAATCGTGGTCGACCGTGTCGAGAACCGTCGCGTACTTCGCGGCGTTCCCGGGGAAGATGGAAAGCGACGCGAGCGCGCCCACGACGCCTACCGCGGCAACAGCCAGCGGGATGAAGGAAAGCGCGCGGAACGTCTTCGCCTTGCCCTCGCTGGGCGCCTTCTTCGCCGTACCCTTCTTATAGCTGTCGCGCTTCGCGTTGAAGAACAAAAACGACGGGAGCAAAATGAAGATGGCGATGAAAAGCCAGGTGTCGGTACTATGGATGTTGATGGGCGGATGGAACCACCAGTACGCCGCGAGCACCACGATGACAAGCACGATCGCGGCGACGATGATCGCGCGCTTGCCCCACGATTTCATGTTTTCCACGAAATGCGGAGTTTCGATATGGGGCGTGCGCCCGCCGCCGCGCGAGCCGTCGCCGCCCGCAGCGGATGCGCCCTGAGCGCCTTCGGCTTGAGCGCCGCCGCCGAATGGCGAACCCATGCCGTCGGTGTTCATCCCCGACTGTTTCAATGCCTCGAGCAATGCGTCGATTCCCGATGATTGCTTCAAACGAATCCCTCCTTGTGTTCGGATTTTCCCCACTATACACGAAAACGCCCGGTCTCTCGCGAGACCAGGCGTTTCCGTTACCGTCCGCTTACGTTCGGAAATCCGCGCGGACCCTACACGTCAGGCACGTCGCAACGCGCCTCGTTTTCTTGCCGATTAGAACCTTACCCGAGCGCTTCGATCAGGGCGTTCGTGAACTCGGTGCAGCTTGCCGCGGGCTTGTCCGACCCGGTCAGCTTACGGATGTCCCCCGTCAGGCACGACCCGTCAGCATACACATCGGTCACGGCCTTGCGAATGCGCGCCGCGGTTTCAAGCTCGCCCAAGTGGTCGAGCATCATCGCAGCGGAAAGGATCTCGGCCGTCGGGTTCGCCTTGTCCTGTCCCGCGATGTCGGGAGCGGACCCGTGGACAGCCTCGAACACCGCGTACTCCTTGCCGATGTTCGCGCCGGGAGCGATGCCGAGACCGCCGACGAGGCCTGCTGCAAGGTCGCTCGCGATGTCGCCATAAAGGTTGGGGAACACGACCACGTCGAACTGAGAGGGGTCCGTCACCATGTTCATGCAGAACGCGTCGATGATACGGTCGTCGAACGCGACACGTCCCTCGTATTCCTTGGCGACCTCGCGCGCGACGCGCAGGAACAGGCCGTCGGAGTATTTCATGATGTTCGCCTTATGCGCGGCGGTAACCTTTTTACGCCTGTGTTTGAGCGCATACTCGAAGGCGTAACGCACGATGTTTTCGGAGCCCGTGATCGAAATCGGCTTGATGGAGATGCCGGAATCGGGGCGAATGGCGCCAGCGCCCTCGGCAGCGCACAGATCGATCAGCTTACGAGCGCCCTCGCTGCCCTCCTCGAACTCCACTCCCGCA
>CAKTSW010000474.1 GCA_934613165.1 uncultured Ellagibacter sp. | reverse complement strand
CCGGAGATGCCGCCGCCATTGCAGCGGGCGATCACGTCGAAGTGATCCACGGTGTCGGTCACCTTGAACGGGGTCTTGGCGTAATCGACCAGAGCCTCGCGGCCAAAGTACTCAACCGCGTCGCGACCATTGACGGTCACCTTACCGGTGCCCGGAACGATGCGCACGCGAGCAACGGCGTTCTTGCGACGGCCAGTGCCGTAATACAGAGCTTCAGCAGCCATGATTAACCCTCCATCTTGATCTCGCGGGGCTTCTGAGCCATATGCGGATGCTCAGGGCCAGCGTACACCTTCAGTTTCTTGCCCTGCGCACGGCCAAGCGTGTTCTTCGGCAGCATGCCCTTGACGGCATGCTCGATGACGCGCTCGGGGTGCTTCTGCATGGCCTCGGTGAAGGTCTCGGACTTAAGGCCGCCGGGGAAACCGCTGTGGCGGTAGTATTCCTTGGCTGCCGCCTTCGTGCCCGTCACGCGGATCTTGTCCGCGTTGATGATGATCACGAAGTCGCCGGTGTCAACATGCGGGGTGTACTGCGGCTTGTGCTTGCCCTTGAGAATCTGAGCTGCCTTGACGGCAACACGGCCAAGAACCTGATCGGTTGCATCGATCAAGACCCATTCGCGCTCGACTTCGCCGGGCTTCGCATAATACGTCTTCACTTGCTTCCTCCAATAGATACTCTTGCCTCGAACAACAAGCCTCATCGGCTTGCGACGAGGACGCTTGCGCGTTACCGCAAGCAGGTGTTTGTTTTCAAAAGTGCAGATCGGTCGAACGTCGGTTTCCTACGCCGGCACGCACGACTCGGGCCTGGACTCCTTCGCCGGTACGTTTTCTTCCCTCTGCTTTCACGGGGCTTTTGAAAGCGAACTTTTGTAGTCTACCCGCCTTGCGCAAGCAAAGTCAATAATCAATCGCCTTATTCACGGCCATCTGCAGAAAGTCTTCGAATTGCAGGACGGAAACCCAGCTCGAGCCGACATCGCCTCCGCCTTCCCGCAAGCAGCGCGCAGCCCGAACCGAAAGCCAGGCCGATTCCCTTTAAGCGATAACGCGTAATCTCTGTTGGTTATAACCCGGCTTCCGCTTTCTTTGCTACTATTGCGGTACTGCTTCAACTGGAAGGAGGCACTCGTGCCTATCAAGATTCCCGATTCGCTGCCCGCGCGCGCGACGCTCGAGAACGAGAATATCTTCGTCATGACCGAATACCGCGCGCTGCATCAAGACATAAGACCGCTGCGCGTGCTCTTGCTGAACCTCATGCCGACCAAGATCACCACCGAGACGCAGATCCTGCGCAAACTCTCCAACACCCCGCTCCAGATCGAGGTCGAGCTGCTCCGCACGAAAAGCCACGTCGCGAAGCATGTGTCGGAGGAGCACCTCGAAACCTTCTACGTTTCGTTCGACGACGTGAAAGATCAGCATTTCGACGGCATGATCATCACCGGGGCCCCGGTCGAATTGCTCGACTTCCACGACGTCGACTACTGGGACGAGCTGACGCGCATCATGGACTGGTCGAAGACCAACGTGCACTCGACGCTGCACATCTGCTGGGGCGCGCAGGCCGGCATCTACTACCGCTACGGCATCGAGAAGTACGAACTCCCCGAGAAGACGACGGGCGTCTTCGACCACCGGGTCGTGAAGCCCTCGTCGCCTTGGGTTCGCGGGTTCGACGACCACTTCTTTGCGCCGCATTCGCGCTACACCAACGTGCACGCCGCCGACATCGAGGCGAACCCCGAC
>CAKTSW010000473.1 GCA_934613165.1 uncultured Ellagibacter sp. | reverse complement strand
CGGTGCGGAACCCTTCGGAGTCGCCGCCCGGCCCCTGCTTCAGAATCCCGTCCATTTCCTCAACGTACTCGGTGAATGTTCCTTTCACGGCACCTCCCTAGAAAGCCTCGACCATCGGCTCCACCTGCTTCGCCCAGTACGGGCTGTATGCGCTGCACGTGAAGCGTTCGAGCGTCCGGCACAGCGTCTCGAAGTTCGACATGACGGCGTCAGGACCGTAGTTGTTGGCATAGGCGTTGTAGGCGTCAATGAGCTCGCGAGAGGCGGTCCCGGCCTTTACCCGCTGTTCCGCCTGCCCGGCCACGTATCGGAGCATGGTCCCGTTGTCGGCGTACTTGCCGAACGCGGCCACGTAGTCGGAATCCTTCAGGATGCCCGAGTCGGCAATGGTCGCGAAAGCCTGGTCGAACCTGTCGGCATCGATGGCGTAGAAGGCCCCAAGGTCCTCTTCGAGGGCAGCGCGCCCTTCACGCGTCAGCTTCGCCGAAGCGACCTTGCAGGCGCTCACGGTCTCCGAGAAGCGCGCCGAGGTAGCCTCCTGGACGTCCTTGGCGTCCGCCAGCTCGCGGTAACCGGGGCGATCGTAAGAACCGCTGACGTTGCGGCGCTCAAGGTCGTTCATCGCCTTGTCCGCCTCCTGCTTGGCCCTCAGGGCATCCACGTACTCGTCCATGATCTTCTGCCCGCCGTCCTTGATCGCCTCGGCGTGCCTTTTGAACCTTCCCATGTTGAAATCTCCTTATCTCTTGAACAGCCCGTCTTTTCCAACCTACGAGCGCTTCACCTCGGCTCCCTGCTCATTCCTCAGCCTGTTAGCCTCCTGTCTGGAAGCGTCGTTCTCCCTATGCGCGGCGAGGAGGCGGTAGTACTTCCTGTTTGCGTCCCTCTTGGCCCTTTCGAGGCACGTGAGGCACACGCCGTAAGTGTCGGCCGACCTCGTGCCGGGGACCAGGAAGGCGCACCCGCACATGGGGCAGAGCGTCCTTCCCGGGTCCGTCTCGGCGGCGAGCAGCCTCTTCACCATGCCCTGCTCGTCGCGGCGGTTGAGCATGCCCTGCACGTCGTTCCTCATCGCGCCACCCTCATCGCCGTGCCGCAGCGTCGGCACTCGGCCATCTTGGGGTTTCCGGGGAACGGATCCATGAGGCTCCCGCACCGGGGGCACTTGGGGCCCTCAGGGGCGCGAGGCGCGGGCCCGTCCGCAGCCGCGGCGCGCGCCCTCTCTGTAGTTATTTCTGACGTATTCTGTAGGTGTTTCCGAAACCCCAGGTCATCAGGCACCTCCGTACCCCCTATTCCATGGTCGTGTACCCCGTATTCCATATCTCCGTACCCCCTATTTCCATCCTCAATTGAGTTATCAACATTATTAGGGGGTACGCATGCGTACCCCGATTCCTCGGACTTAGGGGGTACGTAAGAGCCTTCTTCGAAGTCCGCATGTGTCGGGTATGTGACGTAAACGCTCGCATGCCCGCGCCTTCCCTGACGCGCCCTGTCGACCACTCCCGCCTCGACCAAGAGCCTAGCGCCCTTCCTCGCGTTGGTCTTGTCCCCGTTGAACAGCTCGTCCGCTATGGCCGCGTTGCTCACCGCGGCGACCTCGAAGTCTTTCAGAGGCACGCAGCCCATGCCGCTTGCGTCCGCCCATTCGGCCACCGCGAGCGCGTCGCCCTCGCTCAGGCTTGACGCGGGGCGCGATCGGCTGATTATGGCCGCGTACGCCTTGCCGGTCGCCTTGGGGCGTGTCTCCATGGC
>CAKTSW010000472.1 GCA_934613165.1 uncultured Ellagibacter sp. | reverse complement strand
TGCAGTGCTCGATGGAGGCGTCGAGCAAGGAGGTCTTCGACACGACGATGCGCATCGTGGAGGAAGTCGCCGAGGAATACGGCGCGAACGCGGCGGTGGCCGTGGGGCGCGCGAAGGCGTACGTGGCCGAAAACGCCGACGAGTCGGACGAGGTGCCCTTCGACGAGCTCGCGAGCGAGGTGTTCGAGGACGACGCCCCGCGCCGCCGCATGGTGGAGGCCGCCGCCGAAGAGGCGCTGCCCGAGTGCGCGCGCGTCGAGCGCGACGTCGCGAAGCGCGTGACGCGCAACCACAAGATCCGCACCGACACGGGGATAGAGATAACGTTTCCCGCCGAGTACTCGCAGAACCCCGAGTTCATCGAGTTCACAAGCGCGCCGAACGGGCTCATCCAGATCGAGCTGAAAAACATCGGCAAGATAGAGAACCGCTAAGGGCAGGGACCTGGGCGGCGCGCTCGCATGCCCGCGCGTGTCGGCGGCGCGTCCGAACGCAGTCGACGCGGCCCCTATCGGCACAGCGAACGCATGGCCTCTTCCATGATGGGGCTTGCTGCTTCGCCGAGGGTTCGTCGAAGCGCCCCCACTTCGTTCAAGGTGAGCCTGCCCGGATGTTGCTCGAGCTCGCGATACGTCGCAAGCGGCTGGCGAAGCGCGATTGCGCACTCCTCTTCGGTTTTGCCCGCGGCGCGGCGCGCGCGGACGAGCCAGTTTTCCATAGCAACCTCCCTTTCGTGAATTATTAGTTTAACCGATATCGCCTTGTCGCGCTCATTTCCAAGAGATTCGTTTGCTAGCATGGGCACATGAAGAAAACGGAAACAGAAAACGCGAGCGCGATAGGCGAGAACATCCGCGCCATCAGGGACGATTCGGGCTGCAACCAAGACGAATTCGGTCGGCTCGTCGGCGTGAGCCAAGGCACGGTGTCGATGTGGGAACGCGGGGACTCGACCCCGCGCCAGGTCAACATCGACCGCATGCTCGAAGCGTTTCCCGGCCTTACGGCCGACGATATCTACAGCGAGGAATACGGTTTCGCCCGACGTGCCGACAAAAACGGCCGCGATCTGTCCGGCGACTACCTTCCGCTTTACGGTGCGATCTCGGCCGGCGTTCCCTTGAGCATGTTCCCCGTTGAGGACCATGTGGCGGTTTCCCGCAAGCTGCGCAGCCGCTTCCCGCGCGCGTTCTTCCTTAGGGTGCACGGCAAATCCATGAACCGCGTGCTGCCGGACGGCTGCCTTGCGCTCGTGAACCCCACAAGCGAACTGGAGGAAGGCGCGGTGTACGCGGTGAGCGTGGGGGATTCCGACGCGACGGTGAAGCGCGTGCACATGCTGCCGGGCAAGCTCGAGCTTTTGCCCGATTCCGACGATCCGAGCTTCGAGCCGATGTGCTTCGACCTTTCCAACCCCTACGCCACACCGCGCGTTCTCGGACGGGTGGTGTGGTTCACCATGCCCGACGATTTCACGCTGTAGCCGCCTTGCGCGCGCCGCCGTTATGGGCGAGGGGTGAAAGGTTGCGCGCCCGGGCGGGCGTGCCGTGCGAGCAGGGCTATACTTGACGGCATGACTCAAAACCAGCAAAACTACGACCCGTTCGAACCGGGCCATTCCACTCCGGAATTCGAGCAGTTCGCCCGTGAAAACTCCAAGTACTCGAAGGGCTCTCGCCGTCAGGCGCAGGGCGCGCATTCTCGCGGAGGTAGTGCCTCGCGTTCGCGGCAGGCAACGCCCAAAGCAACCTCGCGCGC
>CAKTSW010000471.1 GCA_934613165.1 uncultured Ellagibacter sp. | reverse complement strand
CCTGGCACCAGTCGGTGTTCTCGCCGTAGAACCAGGCCAGATGCACGTCGGCGTTGGTGCCGAAGCAGGAAACGTCGCCGGGGGCCAGGAACACGTCGTAGTCGAGCACGGAGTCGTCTGCCTTCGCGGCGAGCGAGGGGTAGGGGGCGGCCTGGACGTCGAGCGTGCAGGCCAGGCCGACGGCCTGGAGATCCTGCTGGATCTGAGCCGCGAGGTCCTTGATCCAGTTGTCGATCACGAGCAGGGTGAAGGAAAGGTTCTCCTGACCCGCTTCCTTGAGCAGGGACTTCGCCTTCTCCGGGTCGTACTTGTAGACGACGGATGCCTCGTGGTAGGCCGGGTTGTCCTTGGGCAGGTAGCTCGTGAGCGTTTCAGCGTTGCCGCCGAGCTGGTTGGAGATGAGCTTGTCGTAGTCGATGGCGTAGAAGAATGCCTGACGGACGCGCTTGTCGTTGAAGGGCGCCTTCTGGCAGTTGAACATGAGGAAGCCGATGCCGTAGCTGCTCACGCTGTCGACGGTGACGCCCGCGTTCACGAGCTGGTCGCTGTTGGCGAACGGGATGTTCTCGCCGGCGACCGCGGTGCCTTCCTGGAGGGCGGTCACGCGAGCGGTGTTGTCGACGCGGACGAGCCACTGCATGGCGTCAGCGCTTGCCGGCTTCGAGCCGTTGTAGTTGGCGTTCGGCGTGAAGTTGAGCTCACCGCCGTCTTCGCCGTTGCAGTCGCCGAAAGCCCAGGCGCCCGACCCCAGAGGCGGCGTCGCCATGGTGTCCGTGGTGATTTCGCTTGCCGGGAACACGCGGCAAAGCGACAGGCGCTCTTTGAGCAGGGAGTCGCTGTCGACGGAGGGGTAGGCGAGCTTGAAGGACACGGTGGAAGCGTCCTTGGCCGTTGCGCTCTCGATGAAGGAGAGCATGTCCTTGTAGGTGGCGTTGGCCTTGTTGGCCTCGACCACGGCGGCGACGTCGTCGGCGGTCACTTCGGTGCCGTCGGAGTACTTGGCGCCCTGGCGGATGGAGACTTCGTACTCGGTGTCGGAGACCTTCGTCGGCTCGCCCGCCGCAAGTGCGGCCTCGGTCTTGCCGGTGAAGTAGTTGAGTTCGTAGAGGCCCTCGAGGCAGTGCTGGATGGCCGGGAGCATGAGAGCGGAGCTTGCTCCGATGGGATTGTAGTTGGCGTTCTTGTAGCTGCAGGCCGCGACGATGGTGCCGCCGCCCTTAGCCTCGCCGGAAGAGGCGCTGTCCTTCTTGTCGGAGGTGCTCGAGCTGCTGCTGCAGCCTGCCAGGCCGAGCGCGGCGAGAGCGCCGGTTGCGGCGGTTCCCGCGACGAACGAGCGGCGAGTCAGTTTCACTTGTTCCATAAGATCAACCCTTCAACTTGGTTAGCCGGAGTGCGCGACCCCGGCTGCGCGCGCGCCTTCCTGTGCGCACGCACGCTTCACATTATCTTCGAAATCCATTCGTAAATAAAGGGCTTGTAAAAGAAGCGTTGCCTGATATGGGGAGAGGCGGCGAAGTTTTACGCGTTCGAATCATTCGCGAATCGTGTTGGAAACAGGGCGGCTCGGCTTATCGGGCGGGCGGGGCGCATTCCCATTTACCGAAGACATGGAACCTCGCGGGCGCCTAAGGCGCGCTTTGGGCGGGTGGAGTGCCGCGGGGCTGCTACCATGTGGGGCGTCTTCATATTCCAGACGAGACTCTAATGCGAGGGTGCTTCAGGGTGGGTTCCCTTGGCACCTTTGCCCCTAACCTTATTAAGAGG
>CAKTSW010000470.1 GCA_934613165.1 uncultured Ellagibacter sp. | reverse complement strand
CAAAGGTAAGCGGTCCCGTCGGCCTTGAGCGGCAGGTAGTCGGCTCCGGCCCAGGTCTCCGTGGCGTTAACCTTGAGAGAAGACAGGTCGACCTTCTTGATGGTGACGGGGATCTCGGTGGTGCCGGTGAGCTCGTAGTCCTCGCTCGCGAGCTTCAGCGTGTAGGAGCCAGCGTCGGCGGTGCCTGCGGCAGGAACCTTCTTGCCGTTCTCGTCGTAGAGCGTCGCGGTGATCTTGTCGCTAGCGATGGCGTTGCCCTTGGCGTCCTTGGCGGTGATGGTGAAGTCGCTGGCCTTGATTTCATGCGTGTCGTACGTCTTCTCGACGGAGGTGACGACCTTGCCGCCGTAGGTCACGTAGACGTTGGCGTCCGCGTTCACGGTGCCCTCGGACACGACGACCTCGCAGGTGGCGGACCCGCCGAGCGCGTAACCGGTCGCGGTCTTATCGACCTCGACGGTCACCTTGTAGGTGCCGGCAGCGCTGAGGGCACCATTCAGGGCCTGCGCGTCGTCATAGGAGCCGTCGCCGTTCTTCTTCTGGTACTTCACAGTGTATTTGGACGCGTCGGTGATCTTCTTGCCGTCGGTGCCGTAGACGTCAACCCATTCGGCGCTGAAGTAGACAGGATGCTTGTCGGAGAGGTTCGTCTTGAAGGTGTCGCCCCATGCCTCGCCGTCGTAGCCGAAAGTGGCGAGCGCGCCGACCTGGTTCACGGTAACGGCTTTGACGTTAGCCACGTTGGGATTGCCGTTCTCGGGGTTCACGCCGTCAGCCGCAGATGCGGTGAAGTCGTAGGCGGTGTTGCCCGAGGCGCCGAACGGCGTCTGATTGGAGCGGACAAGTTTCACGAGGGACGGATCGAGTTCGGTCTTGCCATCGGCCGCAGTCACCTTCGTTGGATGGACCGGAGCCGCATTGCCCTTCACAACGTCGTCGGTCTCGATGGTCGCATTGGAGAGCTCGAAAGCGTTGACCGTGATCTGGCGCGCATTGCCGCCAGTCGTGCCGAGCGTCTGGCCGGCGTACTTGCCGAGGCCGGTGAGGACGTAGTTGTAAGTGCCGGCATCCTTGACGGTCGCGGCCGCTCCGTACACGTCGCCGTTTGCCGGGACGAACTTGACGGTGTAGTCGGTTCCCTCGACGAGCGGCTTGCCGTTCAGCTCGAAGCCGACGTTGAGCTCGCTGCCGGTGTAGGTGAAGGTGGTGTCGCTGACGTCATCGGCGTCCTCGGGGTTGACCTCGTAGGCGGTGGCGCCGGAGAGGAGGACGGCCTTGATCTCGAAGCCGATGTAGCAGGACGCGCCCTTGTAGTCGCCCGCGACGGCGGTGACGATCGCGACGTACTTGCCCGCGTCGGACGGGGCGGCGATCTCGTCGCCGGTCGGCTTGCCGTCGGAACCCTGTGCCTTGTAGGTCACTTTGTACTTGGCGGTGTCGCTCACGCCGACGACGATGTCCTTCTCGCCGTTCTTCGCGGCGAGCTTCACCTTGGTCGGGACGACGGTGTGGGACTCGCCGTCGCCGTTGATGGAGATGCCGGTAGTGGTGGTTGCGGTAGCGGTGCCGTTGTCCACTTTGTACTCGGTGACGGCGCCGTTGTTGAATGCCGCAACGTCATCGGCGGTCAGCAGCTCGACGCCGTCGTTGGCGGCATCGTCCGCAGGCGCCTGGTCGGCCAGAGCCACTGCCGGCACCATGCCGACCGCGAGCACGCCCGCGAGGGTGGCGCTCACTGCCTTCTTCCCGGAAAGGGAGTCTTTGCA
>CAKTSW010000469.1 GCA_934613165.1 uncultured Ellagibacter sp. | reverse complement strand
GGCTCTACGCTCCTTAAGCGATTGCGATCCGTTCGCGGCACGAAACCGCGGGCCGATGACGCCGCCCCCGTGAGACCCACGGCGCCGCCGGCTCTTTTTGTCATTACCTTCCTATTATACGGGGATTTGTTTCGCCGCCGTTACGCCGCGCGAGCACCTGGCGGGAAAATGCCTCGCGTGTTCATGGGGCGGCTTGCGGGCGCGGGCGGCGGGCGCACAGGACCGCTGACGGCGAGCCGGCCTGTTCCGCCGTTATGTCGTGCTATCTGTCATACCGCTAACCGCGTATTTGTTTTTCGTAATACCGTTCCGCCGCGTTTGCCTTTATTATGTAGCTAGTAAAGGATACGCCCCGGGGCGTGTTAGGCCGCCACGTGCTTGAATGAAAGCAGCAACTCGGCGCGACGGTGCAAGCGGGCCCCAAGGCAAAAGGAAAGGGACAATCATGTTCAAGAAATTCAAGGGAAAGAAGGCGGCGCTCGTCGCAACCGTGGCGCTTTCCGCCGTCGTTGTGCTCGGCCTTGCCGGCTGCGGCGCGTCGAACTCCTCCTCGTCTTCCGATTCGTCGAGCACCGCGAAGTCCGACGACAAGACCATCACGGTCGCGGCAACCCCCTCGCCGCACGCGGAAATCCTCAACGACGCGGTGAAACCGCTGCTCGAGAAGGAAGGCTACACCCTCGAGGTGAAGGAATTCACCGACTACGTGCAGCCCAACACGGTGACCGAGGAAGGCGAAGTCGACGCCAACTACTTCCAGCACATCACCTACCTCAACAACTTCAACGAGGAGAAGGGCACCCACCTCGTGAGCGCGGCCGAAGTGCACTACGAGCCGTTCGGCCTCTACCCGGGCAAGACCAAGAGCCTCGACGCCCTCGCTGACGGCGCGACCGTCGCCGTTCCCAACGACGCCACCAACGAAGCGCGCGCGCTGCTGCTTTTGCAGGACGCCGGCCTTATCAAGCTGGCCGACGGCGCGGGCATCAACGCGACCGTGAACGACATCGTCGAGAATCCCAAGAACCTGAAGCTGAAGGAAGTCGAGGCCGCAACCGTGCCGAACGTCGTCGCCGACGTCGACATCGCCTGCATCAACGGCAATTACGCCATCCCCGCCGGCTTCAAGACCTCCGATGCGCTCGCGACCGAGTCCGCAACGTCGCTTGCCGCCGAAGCGTACGTGAACGTGCTCGCGGTGAAGGACGGCAACCAGGATTCTGATAAGATTAAGGCTCTCGTGAAAGCACTGACGTCTGACGAGGTTCGCACCTACATCAACGACACCTACGCAGGCGCTGTGGTTCCCGTCTTCTAACGAACGCCAGAACATAGGAGTTACAGGCGAATGATAGAACTTCAGCATCTCGAAAAAGTCTATCTCGCTCGCGAAGGCTCACATCGTGCTCTGCATGATGTGAGCCTTACCATTGGCGAGGGCGAGATCTTCGGCATCATCGGGCAGTCGGGCGCCGGCAAGTCGACGCTCGTGCGCTGTATCAATCTGCTCGAGAGGCCCACGAGCGGCCGCGTCATCATCGACGGGGTCGACGTGACCGACTACCAGGGTCGCGACCTGCGCCATCTGCGCGAGGGCATCGGCATGATCTTCCAGAGCTTCAGCCTGTTCCAGCAGCGCACGGTGCTCGACAACGTCATGTTCCCCCTCGTCATCCGCGGCGAGAAGAGGGATGCCGCCCGCGCCCGCGCGATGGAGCTGCTCGAAGTGGTCGAGCTCGCCGACAAGGCGCAGCGCTACCCAAGCGAGC
>CAKTSW010000468.1 GCA_934613165.1 uncultured Ellagibacter sp. | reverse complement strand
GTTCCACCACCGCGCGCTTGCGCGCGAGCGCCGCGTCGTCGAGCCCCGCGCCTCGCCCGACGACGTCCGCCGCCGGAACGCCGAGGAGCACCGCGGCCACCGCGGCCGACGTCGTCGTGTTGCCGATGCCCATCTCGCCCGCGGCGAGCAGGCGCGCACCCGCGCGGACGAGCCCGCGGGCGGCGGCGATGCCGGCCTCCATGGCACGAAGCGCCTCCTCGCGCGACATGGCGGGGCCGCGCGCGATGTTCCCGCTGCCGCGGCGGACGTTCGCGCAGACCATGCGCTCGTCGTCGAGCGGTGAGGCCATCCCCACGTCGACGGGCACGACCTCGCAGTCGGCGAAGGCCGCCATACGGCACGCGCTCGTCGCGCCCTCGCACATGTTGCGTGCCACGGCGAGCGTTACTTCCTGGCCGCTTTGTGACACGCCTTCTGCGACGATGCCGTTGTCGGCGAAGAACACGGCGAGCGCCCGGGGGGACGTCTCGACGTGAGCGCTTCCCTGGACGGCAGCGATGCGCGCCACGACGTCCTCCATCGCGCCGAGCCCGCCCAAGGGGTGCGCGACGGAGTCCCACTGCGCGTACGCCGCGGCACGGGCGCGCTCGTCAACCGGGGCAATGCCCTCGATTGTTCGCGCAAGCTCGGCACCGGGACGCTGCGCGCGCACGCGGACGATTTCCCGTCGCACGCTCTCCCTCATCGCGTCGCTACTCATGGCGCGCCTTCTTCGCGTAGCGCGCCGCGGCGCCGACGAACGCGCGGGCGGCGCTGGGCGCGGACGGGTAGTACACGTGCGGGTAGCCGGCCGCGAGCGCAGGCGTCGTTTCCATGCACGGCCAGCCCTTGTCGCGACGGGGCTTCTGCGCCCAGAACGCGTCGCCCTCGCAGGTGGAATGCCAGTAGTGGAACTCGTGCGCGCGCAGGCGCGTGCCGGCCGGCCCGAAGAGCCCTGCGCGGCGCGCCTCGAGCTCGACGTACCCGAAATGGGACAGCCGTCCCGTGTTCTCGGATCGCCCAGCAAGCGCGCCCGCCATGGGCCAGCGCGCGCCGTCATTGCCAGCCAGCTCCTTCTGCAGGTACATGAACCCGCCGCATTCCGCCACGCACGGCATGCCCGATGAAACCGCGGTACGCACCGCGTCGCGCATGCACACGTTCCCCGAAAGCTCGCGCGCATGCAGTTCCGGGTACCCGCCGCCCAAATACAAGCCGCCTACCCCTTCGGGCAACACGCGGTCTGCAAGCGGGCTGAAGGGCACAAGGCGCGCGCCCAAGTCCTCGAGTACGCGAAGGTTCTCCTCGTAGTAGAACGAGAATGCCGCGTCGCGGGCGATCGCGATGGAAACGGGCGTGCCCGCAACCGGGCGCAACCGGTAAGGATCCTCGTCGATCGTGGGCGCCGTCTGCGCAAGTTCGAGCAGACGGTCGACGTCGACAGTCCGCTCGATCGCGCCTGCCATGTCGTCGAGGCGTTGCGACAGTGCCGGCACCTCGTCGGCCGTAACGAGCCCGAGATGCCGGCTTTCGAGCGCGAAAACGTCATCGGGCGGGACGTGCCCGAGCACGGCCACACCGGCATGATCCTCGATCGCGCGTGCCGCGTACGAGTAGGCGGCACGCGACGTGCGGTTCAGGATGACGCCGCGCACGTTCGCCTGCGGAAGGAACTCAGCGACGCCGCGCACCACGGCGGCGAGCGTGAGCGAGGCCCCCTTCCCGTCGATGACGAGCACGACGGGGGTCGCGGTGTCGCGCGCGACCTGGTAGCT
>CAKTSW010000467.1 GCA_934613165.1 uncultured Ellagibacter sp. | reverse complement strand
GTGGCTGCGCGCGCACCGCGAGTTCGAGTGGCCCGACTTCTATGAGCGCCACAACATGGAAGAGCTCAAGGCGTTCTTCGACCGCTACTGCAAAGACATCCGCAACGGGTGGGAATCGACTCCGCGCGTGCGCATAAGCGTGCAGGATCGCTTCGACGACGACTTCCAGGTCGACCGCCCGGAAGAGGAGTTCCCGCTTGCGCGCACCCGCTACGAGAAGCTCTACCTCGACGCGTCCGATATGAGCATGAAGCGCGAGAATCCCGAGCTCGCGGCCGAGGCGGGCTACGATTCCGCGACCGGGGAGGTCGACTTCGACTACACGTTCGCAGAAGACACCGAGATCACGGGCTACATGAAGCTGCGCGCGTGGGTCGAGGCCCGCGGGCACGACGACATGGACCTCTTCGTCACGGTGAAGAAACTTTCGCGCACCGGCGTGGAGCAGCCCGTCACCATCTTCAACGGCACGGCGCCGCACCCGGGCGCATGGGGCAAGCTGCGCGTGTCCCATCGCGAGCTCGATCCCGAGCTTTCGACCGACTTCGAGCCCGTGCAGGCGCACAGGCGCGAGCTCAAGCTCGCCCCGGGCGAGATCGTGCCGATCGACGTCGAGATCAACCCCACAAGCCGCATCTGGCATGCGGGCGAGACCATCCGCCTGCAGGTAGCGGGCCGCTACATCCGCGAGGCGCACTGGATCGAGCCGCTCATGTGGGAAACCGACAACAAGGGCGAGCATGTATTCCATACGGGCGCGGACCACGTCTCGTTCCTTCAGATTCCCGTCATCCCGCCGAAATACGACGATGACTACGTGTTCGAGGTCGACGAGGAAAAGCACCCGACGCACCCCATCTTCTAGGGAACCGGTTGCGCGCACGGCCCCATCGCGCGCTATGATGCGGTGGGGCCGCTTTTCGGGGAAGGGGAGATGGATGGAACTGCGCGAGGCGTTCAGCGAGCAGGAGCTGCTCATCGTCCAGGCGTTTCTCATGCTCATGGACGAGAAACCCTACGGGAAGATCGCGGTGAAGGAGCTGACCGGGCGCTGTCATATCGCGCGCACCACGTTCTACCGCTTCTTCGAGGACGTCGACGACCTTATGAACCGCATCGAGGAGTACCTGCTCGGCGAGCTCGTGCTGTACAAGCGGGCGAGCCCGCGCGCCGCTGCCTGCGGCGATGCCGGGGACGGCGCGCACGAGGGCCTGCCCTACGAGAGCATCCGCCACTGGTTCGCCGTCGGCGAGAGCCGTCGGGGCATGCTCCGCTTCGTCATGGGGAGAAATGGCGACATCTACTTCAAGGAGCGCCTGATCGTCCGCGTGCGCAGCGAGCTCAACGAGATGATGGACGACGAGGGCGTCGCGCGCGATGAGATGCGTCCCTACTACGTCGCGGCGATCGCGGCGAGCTACGTGGGCCTTCTGCACTTCATGGCGCTTCAGGACGCCGATGCGCCCATCGACGTCGACGGGCTCGCGCGGATCGCGAACTCGATGCGGGTGGCGTACTTCAAGGGCAACCCGAACGCGCCCGAGATCTCCGATTCCCAACTGTTCGGGGCGGCGGGCGACGCTGCCCGGCTTTCTTAAGGCGCGCGATTCCCGACGGCTCGCCGTTTTCGTCCGCTTGAGGGTTAGCCTCGGCTCTCGTTTTGCTATCATGGGTGTCACACGAGTGGCCCCGGCGCGCTGCCAGGGCAGATTCTCGTTAAAGCTTTACGCATGAGAGGAATTACCGATGTCCGAACCTTCGAAGTCGTTCGCGGAAATCG
>CAKTSW010000466.1 GCA_934613165.1 uncultured Ellagibacter sp. | reverse complement strand
CCCTCCCGTCGCCGCCCTCCCTCTCGGGCCGCGGCGCGAAGATGTATACTACTCGCCTCCCCCGGGGAGGTCAAGGGCCGTTCCGTCGCTCCACGATTCCTACACAAATAGCGAATTGAGCAGCGATCACAGGCGAAGCTCCTACCACGACCGCAGGAGCCGCTCGGCCGCCGCTATCTGGTCCTCCGGCGTGCTCGCCCCCGCCGTGAGGCCAACCGTTTCGCACGCGCCGAACCAGGCTCGGTCGAGCTCGTCGGCGCTTTCCACATGATGCGTGTTATCGCATACCGCCGCGCAGATTTCCGCGAGCCGCGTCGTGTTCGAGGAGTTGCGCCCGCCTATCACGACCATCGCGTCGACTTTGCCCGCAAGATCCGCAGCCGATTCCTGGCGCTCGCGCGTTGCAAGGCAGACGGTGTCCTTCACCTCGACTTCGACGGGGAGCCTATCGAGCGCCGAGAGCACATCGGAAAGCGCCTCGCGCGTCTGGGTGGTCTGCACGACGATGCCGACCTTGCCTTCAAGGCCCGACGGCACATCGTCGGCCGACGCCGCGACGACGACGCGGCCCCCTGCTTCCGTCGCGCAGGCGACGAGGCCCTCCACTTCGGGGTGGCCTGCCTCCCCCACGACCACGACCTGGCTGCAGCTTTGCGCGAGGCGCGCCGCGGCCTTCTGCGCGCGGGCAACATGAGGACATGTTGCGTCGACGATAGGAAGCCCGCGCGACTCGATGGCCCGCCGCACGTTCGGGGTGACCCCGTGGCTGCGGATGATGATCGTGCCCGTTTGCGCCTCCTCCGGCGACGCGACCGCCCGGATTCCCCGACGCGCAAGCTCGGAAACGACGTGCGGGTTGTGGATAAGCGGCCCGAGCGTGGACGCGCCGCCCTCGTTGTTCGCTGTCTTGAGCGCCATGTCGAGCGCGCGCTGCACGCCGTAGCACGCGCCTGCCCTCTTCGCGCGAATCACCTTCATGCTACGCCGCCTCGCCTTCCCGCTTCTTCTTGGAGCCCTTCGCCTCTTTCGCAGCGAGGATTTCCTCGGGCGTGCGCTCGGGGATTTCATGGGCGGCGAACACGTCGGTGAAGTCGCGGCCGCCCGGGAAAAGCGCGATCATGTCGACCTCTTCGCGGGGAATGCGCTTCGAAAGGGCGAAGCACTCCCTCATCGCGTACCACGAGCACCCGTCGAGGCGGTCCTCCTTCGGAAGGAAATCGAAGTCGCTTACGAGCAGCGGCTTCCCGAATTCGATCGTGATCTTGGGAAAATGGATGCACTTCCCCTTTTGCTTGACGTATTCGGCGTTGCGCACCGTCATGGGAAGGATGGGCGCATGCCCCATCTTCGCGATGAACGCGGCGCCTGAGTGGATTTCGGGCGTTTTGGTTCCCTTGCCGCGACGCGTGCCTTCGGGGAGGATGCCGACGAGCTCGTTGTTCTTGAGGTTGCGCGTCGCGCGTTTGATGGCGACGCGGTCGGCGGTGTCGCGCTTGATGGGGAACGCGCCCACGCGCGAGAGAATCTGCCCCACGAGCCCGTGCGCGTTGTCGAAAAGGGACTCGCGCCCGAGCAGGCGCACCCATTGACTCGGGCGGCACGCGAGGTACATGCAGGCCACGTCGAGAAACGAGGTGTGGTTGGCCACGAGCAGCACGCCCGACTTCTTGTTGAACGCGCGCAGGTTCTCGCGCCCGTCGACGCGGTAGCGGAAGCAGATCTTGAACACGAAGGCGATGATCGCCCACGCGATGTTGCCGAACCAATGGGGGATGTGCTT
>CAKTSW010000465.1 GCA_934613165.1 uncultured Ellagibacter sp. | reverse complement strand
TCGTGCGCGAGGTTCACGGCCTTGCCGACGATCATCGCAACGAGTTCCTGCGGCGCGGAAACGGTGACGATGCCGTCGACCGGCAACATCTGGAACACCGTCAGGAAGACGTCGGACGTTCCCGGAGGCATGTCGATGAGCATGTAATCGACGTCGCCCCAGTTCGTTTCATCCCAGAACTGCTTGATGATGCCGGACACGACCGGTCCGCGCCACGCGACCGGCATGTCGCCCTTCGGGAGCATGAGGTTCACCGACATGACCTTGATGCCGCTGTCGGTGAGCGCCGGGTAGATGCCCGTTTCGTCGGCATGCAGCTTGTCGGTGATGCCGAACGTCTTCGGGATGGACGGGCCGGTAACATCGGCGTCGAGGATGCCGACGCTGTAACCCTTCTTGCGCAGTTCGCTGGCAAGCAGGCTCGTCACCAGGGATTTTCCGACGCCGCCTTTGCCGGACACGACGCCGATGACGTGCTTGACGTTGCTCGCCGCGTTGGTTTCGTACTTGGAGGGAGCCGTGCGCTCGCCGCAACCTTCAACGCCGCAGCTGCTGCACGAATGCGAACATTCTTCTGCCATAAGGCATCTCACTTTCTCGTCGTTTCGATGGCGGCCGCACCCCCTACCGCGGCCTTCTTTCACACGTCCGCATGATAGCACAACGGTACCAATTAAAAAGGCGGCCTTGCGACCGCCCGATGTGATGGTATTCGATTGTGGGAAAGCACCCGATTCGCTAATCGGCCTCGGGCTTTTCCGATGCGAAGAACACTGCCTCCGGGAAAAGCTCCTTCAGGCTTTTACCCTCATGGAAGGGAACCTCGAGGAATTCCGTGACCGTCGGAACGAGCTCGCTGCAATCGACGTAGTGGTCCTTGTCGTTTTTCCGCGATGTGTCCTGGACGCGCCACTGATGATCGTTCACGTCGGTCAGGTAGTAGGTTTGCCCGCCCACTTCCACATACGCCGAATGATTCGAGCGCAGGTACATGGGCAGGTCCTCGAACGATATTTCGAGGGCATCGACCGCCTTGAGTCCCATAAGCGACCCCTTTCATCGGTTTCACCATAGCGCCATCATACCAGCCGCGACCACGGGAATCGCCCGGGAAACGAACTTTTGCGCACCCTGCCGGGATTATTTCGAAATCCCTCGTCACAGGCGCTTTTCACGGCTCCGGGCGTAGCTAGTGGCGCGCCGAGCGGCGAAACTTCCGGGCACGCAGGAAATCCCCCGTCGACACGACGAGGCGCTCCCCGTCCATCGTTTGCGCCTGGAACCGGTAGATGCCACACGAACGGTTCGCCACCGGCACGGGAACGGGTTCGGGGTCGGGGGTTTCCTCTGTGGGGTCGGGAAGCCAGACGAGGTTTCGCACGACCACGCGCCGCACCGGCTCGCGCGGCGCGAGGACCTCGAGCTCATCGCCTTCCGTGAAGCGGTTGCGGCAGCGCGCGACGAGTTCTCCCCCATGCGCCTCGACCACGTCGGCCACGTGCATCGCCTGCTGCTCGTAGCCGTCGTAGTCGGGCGCCTGCTCGGCTTCGCCGAAGTAGAAGCCGGTGCCGTACGGGCGGTGCGACACCGATTCAAGCTCGCCCGCGAAGTCGGCCGCGGGCGCGCCGTCAAGCACCTGGCGGTAGGCGTTCACCACGCTTGCCACGTAGAACGCCTTCTTGTTGCGGCCTTCGATCTTGATGGAATCGACCCCTGCCGCGCGCAGCTCGTCGAGGTGCGCGAGCATGTTCAAGTCCTTCGCATTCATGATGAAGGTGCCGCGGCCGTCTTC
>CAKTSW010000464.1 GCA_934613165.1 uncultured Ellagibacter sp. | reverse complement strand
TAGTTCCTTATCGCGCGCTGCGTTGCGGCTGCTGGGAGGGAAGTACGTGGGTATCAAGCGGGAAGGGGCTTCGTCCTTGCCTCCGCTTGCGAGTGATTGGTTTGGTTCCTATGAAACGAGAAGAGAAGACGATCGCGAAGAATCGTCGCGCGTTCCACGAATACGAGATCGTCGAGACCTTCGAGGCCGGCGTGGAACTCTCCGGCACTGAGGTGCGCTCGCTTCGCGAGAACAACTGCCAGCTCACCGACTGCTTCGCTTTGGTGCGCGACGGGGAAGTCTGGATGCATAACGTGCATATCACGCCGTTTTCCCACGGCAACATCTACAACCCCGACCCCGACCGCAAGCGCAAGCTGCTGCTCCACAAGAAGCAGATTCGCTATCTGCAGGAAAAGACGCGCGAGAAGGGCATGGCGCTCGTTCCTTTGAAGATGTACTTCAAGGAGAACGGCCTTGTGAAAGTGGAGCTCGCGATCTGCCGCGGCAAGAAGCTCTACGACAAGCGCGCGAGCATGAAGGAGCGCGATACCAAACGCGAGATCGACCGTGCGCTGAAGTCGCGCTCCCGCTAACGTTTCGCAAGTGAAAGGACACGCAATGGCCGAGGAAGAGCTTCTCGAGAACGACGATGCTGCGCGCGCGGTGCGCGAGGCGGACGACGACGCGTGCGCAGACGAGGACGCGCCGCGCGATGACGTTTCGGATGCCGAGGATGTGGAAGATCCAGACGCTGGCGGTGCCGACGGCGAGGGGACCGAGGAATCCGACGGTGCCGCCGAAAGCTCCGACGACGGCTACGAAGAGGTGGAACTCGAATTCGACGAGGACGACATCGAGGCCTACATCGTCGACGAAGACGACAACGAGATCGGCTTCATCATGCTCGACGAGGACGGCAACGAGGTGGAGTACTACTACACCGACGACGATGACGTCGACGAGGACGAGGATGAAGACAACCCTTACGATCTGGGCATCACGCGCGAAGGGGTTGCCGAGGCGACGAGCGACATGAACGACATCTACCGCGACGGGATCGTCATCGCCCGCGAGCTCAAGGATGCCCTAAGCGACATCCAAGACGCGCTCGACTTTTCCGACGTTCTCCCGAAGAAGAAAAAGTAGGGCGGCGGCATAAGCCGCATGAAAAACGAAACGGCCGGCCGGAACTATGTTCCGACCGGCCGTTTCTCGTGCTTGAAGGGTCTACAGCGCGCGCACGGCGGCGGTAAGGCGATGGCATGCCTCTTCGACGACCGAACGCGGGCAGGCGATGTTGAAGCGGATGAACCCTTCGCCGCCGGTACCGAACATGGTGCCCATGTCGAGCCAGAGGCGGGCCTTGTTCTCGACGAGGTCGACGAGCCCCTCGCCGTCAAGGCCGAGCGCGCGGCAGTCGACCCAGGGAAGGTACGTGCTCTCGAGCGGGGCGACCTTGAGGGCCGGCGCTTCGGACGCGAAGATGGCTCGCATCGCCTCGTAATTGCCGGCGAGGTAGCGCTTGAGCTCGGCGAGCCAGGGCGCCCCGAGCGTGTAGCACGCTTCGGCCGCTGCGAGGCCGAGCGCGCTCGGCTCGTCGTAGCCCGTCTGCGCGATCGCGCGCTTGAACGCGGCTTTCAGCTTCGGATTGGCGATGAAGATGTTCGAGATCTGCAGGCCCGCGATGTTGAATGTCTTGCTCGGGGAGGTGCAGATGATCGAATGGGCGAGCACGTCATTCCCGAGCCGCGCGAGCGAAGTGTGGGCGTGCCCCGCCTGCGCGAAGTCGGCGTGGATCTCGTCCGACACGATGA
>CAKTSW010000463.1 GCA_934613165.1 uncultured Ellagibacter sp. | reverse complement strand
ATCGCCGAGCACGGGTGGGGCACGTCGGTGGTCGAGCTCGTCGCCGAGCGCTACGACGGCGCCGTCACGTTCGAGAGCGAAGGCGGATGGTTCCGCACGTCGGTGATGCTTCACCTTGGGCCGCATACCTAAGCGCGCGGCCCGCCGCCAACTGCTACAATATGCAATTACGTTTTACCCGGCCTAGAAGTGAAGACAGGCATACAACATGAAAGCTTACAATCCGCATGAGATCGAACCGCGCTGGCAGAAGGCGTGGGAAGAATCGGGCCTGAACACCGTGCGCGAAGACGAATCCAAGCCGAAGAAGTACGTGCTCGAGATGTTCCCGTATCCGTCGGGCGACATCCACATGGGGCACGTGCGCAACTACACCATCGGCGACGTCATCGCTCGCTATTCCAAGATGCGCGGCTTCGATGTCCTGCATCCCATGGGATGGGACGCCTTCGGCCTGCCCGCCGAGAACGCGGCCATCAAGCATCACAGCCATCCCGCCAAGTGGACGTACGCCAACATCGAGACTCAGAAGGCGTCGTTCAAACGCATGGGCTTTTCCTACGACTGGGACCGCACGGTTCGCGCATGCGACCCGGAATACTACCGCTGGGGCCAGTGGATCTTCCTGCAGTTTCTGAAGCGCGGGCTCGTCGAGCGCCGCGAGTCTCCGGTGAACTGGTGCCCCAACTGCAAGACGGTTCTCGCCAACGAGCAGGTCACCGAAGGCGAATGCTGGCGCTGCCACGGCGCCGTCGAGAAGCGCGACCTCACGCAGTGGTACTTCAAGATCACCGACTACGCCCAGGAACTGCTTGACGACCTGGACCAGCTCGACGGCTGGCCTGAGCGCGTGAAACAGATGCAGGCCAACTGGATCGGGCGCTCCGAGGGCGCGGAAGTCGACTTCGAGCTTCTGCCGGCGGAAGGCAAAGACGACGGGCAGACAATCACCGTCTTCACCACGCGCCCCGACACGCTGTTCGGCTGCAGCTTCTTCTTGCTGGCGCCCGAAAGCAAGCTCGTGCCCGAGCTCGTTTCCGGAACCGAATACGAAGCCGACGTCATGGCGCTCGTCGAAGCCGCCTCGAAGGTGAGCGCCGTCGAGCGCGCCCAGGGCGACCGCGAGAAGCACGGCGCCTTCACCGGCCGCTACGTCGTGAACCCCGTGAACGGCGAGAAGGTGCCCGTGTGGGTGGCCGACTACATCGTCGCCGACTACGGCACGGGCGCGGTCATGGCCGTTCCCTGCGGCGACCAGCGCGACTTCGAGTTCGCGCGCAAGTACGACCTTCCCATCATCCCCATCATCTTGGGCGAGGACGACCCGCTGTATCCCCAGCTCAAGGATGAGAAGAACCGCGTCGTCACGTCGGTGGACTGGGAGACGTCCTACGAAGCCGAGGGCAGGCTTGTGCAGTCCGGCAAGTACACCGGCATGGTGGGCGGCAAGCATTCCCCCGCGGTGGACGCCATCATCGGCGACTTGGAGACCGCCGGCAAAGGCAAGAAGTCGGTGCAGTTCCGCCTGCGCGACTGGCTCATTTCCCGCCAGCGCTACTGGGGCAACCCCATTCCCGTCATCTATTGCGACAAGTGCGGCATCGTCCCCGTTCCCGAAGAGGATCTGCCGGTCATGCTGCCGAAGGACATCGACCTCGCAGCGGGCGAAACGCTCGCGACGCACGAGGAGTTCTCGAAGTGCACGTGCCCGAAGTGCGGCGGCCCCGCTCGTCGCGAGACCGACACCATGGACACGTTCACCTGCTCGAGCTGGTACTACCTGCGCTACACCGACC
>CAKTSW010000462.1 GCA_934613165.1 uncultured Ellagibacter sp. | reverse complement strand
GTGCTGGCGCTTGTAGTCGTCTTTTTCCAGGTCGGGATGCGTGAAATCAACGGTTTCGAGCATGATGATCGCCTCGTTTACTTCTGTTCCGCCGGTGCGGTTGGACGTGCGAAGGGGGCGTCGAGGGGGTCGCCTTCGATGATGGGGAAGCCGCCGCGCCCAAGGTCGACGAGCGCGGCCTTGAAGGGCTCCTGCGTCCCGTCGAGCAGACGGAACGTGAGCGCCACCTGCGCCGCGAAGTCGGATTCGACGAGGTTCGCGCCCGAAGAGGCGCCCAAGCGGCACGCCTGCTCGTAGAGCGAATAGGGAACCTCGACCGTCACGTCGACGCAGCGCGACACGGTGACGACGCGCGCCGCAGCGATGCCCGCCTGCGTTGCCTGGGTGTAGGCGCGCACAAGCCCGCCCGTCCCCAGAAGGATGCCGCCGAAATAGCGCGTGACCACCACCGCGACGTCGGTGAGCTCCGCATGCTGGATGGCTTCGAGCGTCGGCATGCCGGCGGTCTTCTGCGGCTCGCCGTCGTCGGAATAGCGCACGCGCCCGCCCTCGCGCAGCACGTAGGCGTACACGTTGTGGCGTGCCATGCGATGCTCGGCGCGGATTTCCTCAAGGAAGGAAAGCGCCTCCTCCTCGGTCTCGACGTGCGAGATCGTGGCGATGAAGCGGCTTTTCTTCTCGACGATTTCCGCTCGCGCGCGCCCTTCGATGGTGTTGTACGAGGCCACGGACGCCCCCTTTCTTTCCACCCCATCATAGCGCATGCATAAGCCGGGACGGCGGCTGCGCGCGCCCGATGCTAAAATGTCACCAGCCAAGAGAAAGGGCCGCGCATCATGGAAGAGAAAACGACGATCGACCAGATCATGGAGCATAACGCGCGCTTCGTCGAGGAGCGCGCATACGAGAAGTTCAAGACCGACAAGTACCCTGACAAGAAGCTTGCCGTGGTGTCGTGCATGGACACGCGCTTGACCGAGCTGCTCATGGCGGCGCTCGGGCTTAAGAACGGCGACGCGAAGATCATCAAGGTCGCGGGCGCCGAGGTGTCGCACCCCTTCGGCAGCGTCATGCGGTCGCTGCTCATCGCGGTGTGCGAGCTCGGGGTGGAAGACATCATGATCGTGGCGCACACGAACTGCGGCGCCCAGCATATGAGCGGCGAGGGCATGGTTTCCGACATGCTGCGCCTCGGCGTGAGCGCCGACCACGTGAAGATGGCGCACCATTGCGGCATCGACTTCGACCAGTGGCTCGCCGGCTTCGGCGACACCGAGCAGGCCGTGCGGAAAAGCGTCGACGTGGTCCGCAACCACCCCGTCATGCCGCCGCACGTGCGCGTCGCCGGCTTCATCATGGACTCCGAAACCGGCGAGCTTACGCGCGTGACCGACTAGCGCTTCTTCTGCTTCTTGGGGCGCTGCAGAAGCGCCGCCGTCTTCGCCATGCAGCTGCGCGGGGCGACGCGCGTGGCGAAGACGATAGCCTTCGAGAACGCGCCCGGCACGCAGAGCGCCTTGTTGCGGACAAGGGCTTCGAAGCCCACGCTCGCCACGAACGGCGCGTCGAGCGCGACCCGTGAAATAGGCGTGTGGCCTGCGTCGGCGGCGTCCCAGAAGCCCGTGCGCACCGGCCCCGGGCAAAGCGCCGTCACGTGCACGCCGCGCCGGCGGAGCTCGACGTGGATCGACTGCGAGAAGGACTGCACGAACGCCTTCGACGCGTAGTACGTCGCCATAGAGGGCCCGGGCAGAAAGCCCGCGACCGAGGCCACGTTCAGGATTCCGCCGCATTTGCGC
>CAKTSW010000461.1 GCA_934613165.1 uncultured Ellagibacter sp. | reverse complement strand
GCCCCGACCCGCATACAGGGTCCTCCTCAACATCGAGCTTGGGAGCAAAACTGCGCGAAACGGAATCGGCATCATCCCCCGGCGCCGTAACGTGTACAAGCAAGCCATCCAGCTCAAGCAATTTCGACATATCCGGATGTAGGTTTCTCACCGTCTCTTCATCGTCGAATATGCAGAGCAGGTCGCGCCCCATATAGGCTTCCGACGGCATGGCGCCCAGCGCTTCGCCCATGGCGTCCACGACTGGAACTCGCCTGAGCTCGTACGCAGGAAATTCCATTTGCAGGAGCCCGTGCTCCCGCTTGACCATCAAGTCTCCACTCAGGGTCGTGAAGACAATCTTCGATGCATCGGAATCATAAAATCTGAACAACACATAGGCGCAAGCTAGCGTCGCATGCCCGCACAAATCGATTTCACCACCCGGGGTAAACCAGCGCAGGTGATATTTCGGTCCTTCTTTGACGGCGAAAGCGGTTTCCGAAAAATTGTTTTCCCTCGTTATATTTATCATCAGGTTTTCGGGAATCCAGCGATCCATCACACAGATGGCGGCCTGATTGCCATGAAAAATCCGATCGGTAAACGCATCGACAATGTACTGCTTCATGAGAGCCCCTCTCGGTTCCGCAACATCTCAGACTCGATATCGTTTTCGATTGTTCGGATGAGCTTCGCCGGCACGCCGCCCACCAGACTGTTGTCGGGCACGTCCTTGGTCACGACAGCTCCCGCCGCCACGACCACGTTGTTGCCGATGGTCACGCCCGGGCAGATCGTCACGCTGCCACCGAGCCACACATCGTTGCCGATCGTCACCGGCTTGCCAATGCCCAGGTGCTCGCGGCGCCCCTTGGGCGTGATGGGATGGTTGACCGTCGAGATGAGCGTGTTGGGGCCGATCATCACGTAGTCGCCAATATGTACCGGCATGATATCGAGGATCGTCACGTTGTAGTTGGCGAGGAACTGATCGCCAACATGGATGTTCTTGCCGTTGTCGCACATAAAGCCTGGACAGATCGTCACGTCGCGCCCCACCGAGCCAAAAGCACCCTTGACCAACGCGGCTACCTCCTCATTCGACGCATCGGCATCCTGAAGCCGGCGCAGTTCGCGACAAAACTTGATTGCACCGGCCTTACGTCCATCGACGCCCGGATCCCAAAAATCGTACGGTAGCCCGGCGTCGAGCTTTTCCTCTTCCGTCATCAAGCGCGTCTCCCTTCAATTGTAACGTTCCCCATTTTACGGGCGTGAACAGGGGTACGCCCTCTGTTCACGCACATCCCCCATCTCGGGCGTAGAGCTCGCAAAGGTTGCCCTAAGGTCGCCAAACAGAAAGCCCTCGACCCGCTCGTGCAGGTCAGAGACTTGGAATCGCCTTATATCAGCTACTCCCACTCGATAGGCTTCCATCCCCGTCAAAACACAATGCTTACGCCAAAGCAGGCCCCGTCGCATGACGGGGCCTGCTGCGAAATGGCAGTTGCATACAGAGCTGTTTGCGCTTATAGCGTGAACCCGATGGAATCGAGAACGTATTTCGGGACCATGAAGCGCACCGTCTTCTGCGGGTCGACCATCTGGCACACCTCGACGTTGGCCACAAGCGACAGAAGCATCACGAGGTCGGCTTCCGATTCTTCCGTCCGCGAGGCAAGCAGGTCGACCATCTGCTGAACAGCCAGTTCAGCCGCCTTATCGAGCGACTCGGCCGACACGATGATACCCAAATGCGTCTGGTTCTCGATAAGCGGGTTCGCAAGCGAAAGTTCGGGCATCGCCGTCAGCGTAACC
>CAKTSW010000460.1 GCA_934613165.1 uncultured Ellagibacter sp. | reverse complement strand
GCACAGATGAATCACGCCAAGCACGACGATTCTCGTACCGAAAACTTCGCGGGGGGGGGTACTCATATAAAGGCGTAACGCCTCAAGGCTCAGGCGCGCGCTACGGCGCACCCGGCGATTTGACCCGCGTCCGCAAGAAGCGGAAGTCCCACAAGGTCCGCAACCGCGTCATCGCGGTCGTTCTCGCCATCGTCGCCGTTCTCGCATTGGCGGGCGGCGCGTTCGCGCTCTACCTCAATTCCCTCGACCAGGCCATGGCTCCCAAGGACGACGACGCCTGGCAGCTCAAGTCTGCGCTCGTGGGCGACGCCCAGACGCAGGACAAAACCCAGCCGTTCTACATGCTCGTCCTAGGCTCCGACGCGCGCGAGGGCGACACCGTGTCGCGCTCCGACGTGATGATCCTGCTGCGCGTCGACGCCTCGAACGGCAAGATCACCATGGTTTCCATCCCGCGCGACACGAAGGTGGAAATCGAAGGCCAGGGCACGCAGAAGATCAACGCCGCCTATGCCTTCGGCGGGGCCGCGGGCGCGGTCAAGGCTGTGTCCGAGCTGGCGGGCGTCCCCATTTCCCATTACGCGGAAATCCACTTCGACGAGCTGCAGGAGCTCGTCGACGATTTGGGCGGCGTCTGGGTGGACGTGCCCGTTTCCAACAACCAGACCGGCGCTTCCAACACCGGCGAGCGCATCGACGCGGGCTACCAGCTCTTGAACGGCGAGCAGGCCCTCGCTTTCGCCCGCGAGCGCTACGGCTACGAACGCGGCGACTTCCAGCGCGCCGACAACCAGAAGCTCATCGCCCAGGCCATCGTGAAGCAGGTGCTCGACCAGCAGCCCACGCAGCTGCCGGGCGTCGTGAGCAAGCTCGCGCAGTGCGTGACGACCGATTTCAAGGTGGCCGACATCGTGTCGCTCGCCCTTTCCATGCAGCAGATGAACGTCACGTTCTATTCGGCCACCGTGCCGTCGACCACCGCGACCGAAAACGGCGTGTCCTACACGATCACGCTCGAAGACGAATGGCGCGCCATGATGAACCGCGTCGATATCGGCGGCGACCCCAACGGCACGGGCGAGGTCGCCTCGCAGTCCGCGAACGCTTCCGCTGCTAGCACGTCGAACACCTCTAAGGGAGAGGCCCAGTAACCCTATGACGCTCCTTGAACTTCTGAAACTGCTTCGCAAGCACCTGAAGCTCGTCATCGTGCTTCCCATCCTCTGCGCTGCGGCGACGGCCGCGGTGTCGTGGCTGGTGCTGCCCAACACCTACACGTCAAGCACGTCGATGTACGTGCTCACGCGAGCGAACGAGGGCAACTCCGCGCTCACCAACAGCGACCTTTCGGCTAGCCAGATGCTCACCAACGACGTGGCCAAGCTCATCAAGAGCGACCGCATCGAGAACGACACGGCAGACAAGCTGCAGATGAAGAACCTTAAAGACTACAAGATCACCGTGTCGAGCGAGACCACCACGCGCGTGATCACCGTGTCGGTCACCGGAAAGTCCGCGCAGACCGCCGCCATCGTGGCGAACGGGCTCGCGGAAACGACCGACAGCGTGGCGCGCGAGGTCATGGACGTGAAGAGCATCAACGTGATCGACGAGGCCGTCGAGGCGTCCTCGCCTTCGGGCCCGCCGCGCGCGATGTACACGGCGGTCGCGTTTCTGGCCGGCATCTTCCTCGCCATCGCGATCGTGGTCGTCATGGACATGTTGAACACGCGCGTGCGCTCGGCCGACGAGCTCGAAGAGCTGCTCGGCGTGCCCGTCATCGGCCGCATCCCGACCATC
>CAKTSW010000459.1 GCA_934613165.1 uncultured Ellagibacter sp. | reverse complement strand
GCGCGCACGGGCGTGCGCCTGAACGGCCCCGCGCCGCAGTGGGCGCGCGAGGACGGCGGCGAGGCGGGGCTGCACCCCTCGAACATCCACGACAACCCGTATTCCATCTGCGCGCTCGACTTGACGGGCGACCAGCCGATCCTTCTCGGCCCTGACGGCCCGAGTTCGGGCGGGTTCGTGTGCCCGGTGGTCGTGGCGCTGTCCCAGCGCTGGATCTTGGGCCAGCTGCGCCCGGGGGACGAGGTGCGCTTCCAGGTGCTCAACCTGGCGGAAGCGACCGCGCTGCGCGAGCGCATGGAGGGCGCCGTCGCCGCCGTGCGCACGTTCGCGCTCGCTGCCGCGACGGATGCGCCGCACGTACGCGCGCTTGACCTCGCGCTTCCCCTCCCCACCCCGAGCCCCTTCTCCCCCGACGATGCGATCCTTCTTTCGCGCGGGGAAGGCGACGAGAAGCTTTGCATCCGCCAGTCGGGCGAGGACGCGCTGCTCGTGGAGTACGGCCCCATGAAGCTCGACATCGCGCTTCGGTTCCGCGTGCACGTGCTCATGCAGCACATCGAACAAGCGAAACTCGACGTGATCGACCTCACGCCCGGCATCCGCTCACTCCAGGTGCACTTCGACCCCGCGAAGGCGAGCATGGCCGAGATGTGCGCGCGCGTGGCCGAGATCGACACCGCGCTGCCCCCGCTCGAGGACATCACCGTCCCCTCGCGCATCGTGCACCTGCCGCTTTCCTGGGACGACCCGCAAACGCAGCTCGCCGCACGGCGCTACCAGGAAACCACGCGCCCCGACGCGCCGTGGTGCCCGTCGAACCCCGAGTTCATCAGGAGAATCAACGGGCTCGACAGCATAGACGACGTGCGCCGCATCGTGTTCGACGCCGACTACCTCGTGCTTGGCTTGGGAGACGTGTACCTCGGCGCGCCCGTGGCGACGCCAGTCGACCCGCGCCATCGCATGGTCACGACGAAGTACAACCCGGCGCGCCCCTGGACGCCGGAAAACGCGGTGGGGATCGGCGGCGCGTATCTGTGCGTGTACGGCATGGAGGGCCCGGGCGGCTATCAGTTCGTGGGCCGCACCACTCAGATGTGGAACCCCGTGCAGCCCACCCCCGCCTTCGCGCCGGGCAAGCCGTGGCTCCTCGACTTCTTCGACCAGCTGCGCTTCTACCCGGTTTCGACCGACGAGATCTTGGAGCTGCGCCGCGACTGCCTGCGCGGCAGGTTCAACCCCCACATTGAGGAAACCACGTTCAACCTGGGCGATTACCTGCGCTTTTTGAAGGACAACGAGGAGAGCATCGCGCGCTTCAAGAACCATCAGGAGGCGGCGTTCCAGGCCGAGCACGACCGCTGGGTGAAGGAGGGCCTCGACGTGTTCGTCTCCGACGAGCCCGCAAGCGCCCCGCTTTCCGACGAGGGCGCGCCCGAGGGATGTGAGCCGGTGAACGCGCAGATTTCGGGCGCGGTGTGGAAGGTCGTCGCCTGCGAAGGCGCTCATGTGGGCGCGGGAAGCGAGATCGTCGTGCTCGAGAGCATGAAGATGGAGTTCCCCGTCTGCGCGCCCGTCGCCGGCACGATCGAGAAGCTCGCCGTCGCCCAGGGGGCGCTCGTCACCGCAGGTCAGATGGTCTCGGCCGTGCGGCCCGACTAGCGACTGCGGTTGGCGGCCGTTGGGTTGGCGGCTGCCCCCAACGGCCGCCAACCGTTGAAGCAGCCCGCCCTGTCCCGTTTTCGCACCACCAAGCGGCGGTTGCAGCTTGCCCGCGACCGCCGCCCCGCCTTCAATCACCCCACCGTTTAAGG
>CAKTSW010000458.1 GCA_934613165.1 uncultured Ellagibacter sp. | reverse complement strand
CTTCTTCATGCGCTCGAGCTGCAGCTCGCGAAGCTGCTCGCGCGGCATGGTCTCGATTTCTGGCTGGAAATACACCTTTAGTCCTTCCTGTCCATTAAGCGGCGCTGCGCGCCCTGTCCATACCCCGAGAGCAGGCAAAGCGAAAGCAGGCCCGGACTCGGGAAACGTATACAGTTTAGCGGTTATGCGACCGCTGGCAAAGGACTACGCCCTAAAACTAGATTACGTGCAAAGGGGTCGCGATTAGCGCCTTGCCGCCTCCCGCTTGGCGGCAAGGCGCTTGGCGGCGGTGACCACGTAGTAGAGCGTGGTGAAAAGCGCGATGATAAGACCCACGTAGACGAACCAGATGCCCCAGGAATACGGGTACGGGGAAAGGCCGGGCAGCCACGCCGCGTCCACCACGCCGAGGCCGGCAAGAACGGGCCAGTTCAGAAGCAGCGCCGCGAACCCGACGAACAGAAACGTCGTCGCGACCTTGCCCGGGTAGATGACGGCGACGCGGATGCGCCATTTCTTGATGAGCCATGCCCCGCCGATGAGCAAAAGCAGGTCGCGGGCGATGACAAACAGGACCACCCACAGCGGCAAACGGCCCACGACAAGCAGGCACACGACGCCCGAGATCATGAGGATGCGGTCGACCGCCGGGTCGAGCAGGCGCCCGAGCTTCGACACGGTGTGCGTGCGGCGGGCAACCTGCCCGTCGATCCAGTCGGTGGAGGCTGCAAGGGCGAACAGGATGGTGGCGGGGATGTCGAACCCGTTTAGGAGCAAGACGATGAAGCACGGGACCATGCAGAGCCTGATGGCCGATATCAGGTTCGGGATGGTGAAAATGGTGTCGAGCACCTCGTCTTCTTCGGTCGTGACGTCGGTCTTTGCGGCCTTGTCGGTCGTCTTCGCCATACAGCTTTGCCCCCATGTGTAAGACTCAAGCGAGTCAGTCGTGCAATTCGCGACCAGTAATTATAGCGTCCCGAACCGCAAGTTCGCGACCTTTCGCCAATTTCCCACGGGGATGCCGACCAACGCCTAGTCGAGGAACGACTCGTTCACGTCGAGCGAGAGCTCACGGGCGATAGCGCGAAGCCCGTCATCGGCGATCGTGTTGGGGAAATCGCCGCTGCCGCCGTTGAGCAAGCGCGCCTTCACGTAGATTCCCGCCGCCTTCTCGATGGTGTGCATGAGGCCGAACGCGCTGTCGAAATCGGGGCCCGAGCAGAACAGGCCGTGCTGCGCCCAGACGACGGCGTCGTAGGTTTTCATGAGCTCGGACGTGGCAAGCGCGATGTCGCGGCCGCCGGGCACCATCCACGGAACGACGCCTATGCCCTTCGGGAACACGAGGATGCACTCGGTCATGATCTTCCACAAAGCGCGCGTGATGGCGCGCGCGTCGAGCGGCATGACCGCCGTCAGGGCAACCACGTTGGACGGGTGAGCATGGTAGAGCACGCGGCATTCCCCGCCCGTCGCCTCCATGCGAACCGAGTGGATAAGGACGTGCGAGGCTAGCTCGGACGTGGGCCTGCCTCCGTCCTTCAGGCCCCACACGACGCGCCAGGCATCGCCCGCGTCGTCGATTTCCACGATTCCCACGTTGTGCGCCGGGTCGAGCGAGACGTTGCGCATATAGCGGCCGGCGCCGGTCACGGCGAAAAACGCCCCGCGGAGGTTCTCGACCCGAACGCCGAGGGGAGCCCACTCCGACGGCGTCGCGCTGAAGTACGGTCGGCACGCTTCCACGTCGGCCCCGGTCATGCGATAGGTGAGGTTCCCGCCGTTGCGTTCGTGCCAGCCTTGTTCCCAGCCGTCGC
>CAKTSW010000457.1 GCA_934613165.1 uncultured Ellagibacter sp. | reverse complement strand
CCATACCCGGTGATTTTGCAGTGCACCTCGTTGCGGTAGAAGCGCACGGCGCATCGCAGGTACGTCGACTCGGGGAACACCGAGGCGATTGAGCCGATCTTCGTATGCGGCGCCGCTTCCGCTTCGGCTTTCTCCGCGGCGGGCGGTGCGCGCCTCCTGCAGGCGTTCGTTTTATAGAGCAGGCATCTACTTTGGGCGGGCAAGCGCGTTCTCGGGTATCATTAATAGGTTGTACTTCACGCATTACAGAAAGACGAAACGATACCCATGATTCTCCAGCTCGAGCATATTTCCAAGTCGTTCGGCGGCCGTGTCCTGTTCAGCGACGTCACCTTCAAGCTTGAGGAATACGACCGTTTGGCGCTCGTCGGCCCGAACGGCGCCGGCAAGACCACCATGCTCAATATCATCTCGGGCGAGGAAGACGCCGACGAGGGGCGCGTTTTGTTCGCGAAGGGCGCACGCGTGGGCTACCTCGAGCAGGAAGCGATCGAAATGGGCGAGCAACCCATCTTCGACGAGGTCATGGCGTCGCAGACCGAGGTCCTCGCGGCGGAAAAGCGCCTACGCAAGCTCGAGGAATCGCTCGGCGACGACCCGACGGAGCGCGAGCTTGCGGCAGCCGGTCGCGCTCGCGATGAGTTCGAGGCGCTCGGCGGCTACGTCATCGAGGCGAAGGTACGCAGCGTGCTGTTCGGACTCGGTTTCAAGGAAGGCGACATGAAGCGCTTGACCACCGAGTTCTCGGGCGGCTGGCAGATGCGCATCGCGCTCGCGAAGCTGCTCATCCGCAACCCCGAAGTGCTCCTGCTCGACGAGCCCACCAACCACCTCGACCTCGAAAGCGTGAAGTGGCTCGAGAGCTTCCTGCGCAGCTACTCGGGCACGGTCATCGTGGTCAGCCACGACCGCGCGTTCATGGACAACATGGTCGACCGCGTGGCCGAGGTCGACAACCAGCGCGTGAACCTCTACAAGGGCAACTACTCCGCCTACCTGAAGCAGCGCGCCGAGCGCATCGAGCGCTTGAAGCAGGAACGCACCAAGCAGATCGAGGAAGTGAAGCGCCTCGAGGCGTTCGTCGAGAAGTTCCGCTACAAGGCCACGAAGGCCCGTCAGGCGCAGGAACGCGCCGCCCGCCTGGAGAAGCTCAAGGTCGAGCTCGTGGAAATCCCCGAGGAAAAGAAGACGGTGCACTTCAACTTCAAGCAGCCGCCGCGCACGGGCGACATGGTCGTTCAGGCGAAGGGGCTTTCCAAATCCTTCGGCGACCACCATGTGTACAGCGGACTCGACTTCTCGCTCTACCGCGGTGAGAAGGTGGCGCTCGTCGGGCCGAACGGCGCGGGCAAGTCGACGCTTCTGAAGATGATCGCGGGCGTTCTCGCACCCGACGCCGGCACCATCAAATACGGCACGAACGTGTCGAAAACGTACTATGCCCAACACCAACTCGAGGAACTGACCTCGGGAAACACCGTGTTCGAGGAAATCGACCACGTCGCGCCCGGCTGGAACATCAGCCAGGTCCGCACGCTTTTGGGCGCGTTCCTCTTCAACGGCGACGACGTCGACAAGCGCGTGAGCGTGCTTTCCGGCGGCGAGAAGAGCCGCCTTGCGTTGGCGAAGATGCTCGTGGCACCGCGGCCTTTGCTCTGCCTCGACGAGCCGACCAACCACCTGGACATCGCGAGCGCCGACGTTTTGGAGCAGGCGCTCAACGCCTTCGAGGGCACGGTCCTCTTCATCACGCACGATAGGCACCTCATCAGGGGCGTTGCGAACCGCATCGTGGAAGTGAAGGACGGCCGCGTCACCAACTACGCGGGCGATTA
>CAKTSW010000456.1 GCA_934613165.1 uncultured Ellagibacter sp. | reverse complement strand
CAGAAGAACAGCATCGTCATGGTGCAGCTCATGCCGGCGCTCAACCGCCTGAAGGTGAAGTACTACGGCGACCGCGAAACCATCGGCGAGGAGCAGAGCAAGCTCTACAAGGAGCAGCATTACCACCCGATGCTGTCCTTGATCCCGCTTCTCGTGCAGATCGTCATCCTGTTCGGGCTCGTCGACGTCATCCACGGCATCACCGACGGCGGCGCGCCCGGAACGCAGTTCTTGGGCGAGGTCCCCTTCGAAGACGGCGGCGCGGCGTGGCTCATGCCGCTGTTCGCGGGGCTTTCCGCCATCGTCATGGGCTTCGCGCAGAACCGCATCAACCCGCTTCAGCGCGAGCAGTCGAGGGCCGAGAAGAACATGACCAACGGCCTCTCGATCGGGCTCTCGTTCGTCTTGGGCGTGTTCGTCGCGTGCGGCATGGGTTTTTACTGGGTGTGCTCGAACCTGACGTCCATCGCCATCCAGGCGCTCGCGAACGTGATCGTCAAGCCGGCGAAATACATCGACTACGCCGACTTGCAAGCGAGCCGCGAGGAGCTTGAGGCGCTCGAGTCGTTTTCCGGCCCGAAGAGGAAGTGGTACAAGCGTGACCCGCTGGCGAAGCGAGAGAAGGCCGACTACAAGCGCTTCTTCAAGGTGGTGAACAAGCACATCGTCTTCTATTCCGAGGGCAGCGGCTTCTACAAGTACTTCCAGGGCGCGATCGAATGGCTGCTCGCGCATTCCGACGCGAACATCCACTACGTCACGAACGACCCGAACGACCAGATCTTCGCCATCGCCGAGCGCGAGCCGCGCATCAGGCCCTACTACATCGGCCAGCGCAAGATCATCACGCTCATGATGAAGATGGACGCCGATATGGTGGTGTCGACGCTCGAGGACTTGGAGAACTACTACATCAAGCGCTCCTACGTGCGCAAGGACATCGAGTACGTGTTCATGTTCCATCACATGACCTCGACGCACCTGACGCCGCAGAAGGGCGCCTACGACCACTACGACACGGTATTGTGCGCAGGGCCCCACCAGGTGCGCGAGCTGCGCCGGGCCGAGGAGCTCTACGGCACGAGCGCTAAGAACCTCGTGGAATGCGGCTACGACCTGCTCGACCGGGAAATCGCGGCGTATAAGGCGGGCCCGGGGTCGCGCCCGAGCGCGCAGGGGCAGCGCGACGTTGTGCTCATCGCGCCTTCGTGGCAGGAAGGCAACATCCTCGACACCTGCATCGACGACATGCTCGAAAGCGCGCTCGGCCGCGGGTACCGCATCATCGTGCGCCCGCACCCGGAGTACACGAAGCGCTACGCCGCGCGCTGGAACGCGCTTTTGGCGCGCTACGAGAACGTGCCCGAAGACGAGCTGTACTTCGAGCGCGACTTCAGCTCGAACGAGACCATCTTCACGTCGGACATCCTCGTGACCGACTGGTCGTCGGTGTTCTGCGAGTTCTGCTTCTCCGCGATGAGGCCCGCTATCTTCGTCGACACGCCGATGAAGGTTGGCAACCCCGATTGGTCTGAGCTCGGCATCGAGCCGACCGACATCTCGCTGCGCCGCGAGGTGGGCGTATCGATCGGCCCAGCGGACGCCTCGACGTTCGGCGACGTGGTCGAGGGCATGCTCGCCGAGCGCTACGCGTGGAAGGAGCGCATCGCGCGCGTGCTCGATTCATTCATCTTCAACGTCGGGCGTGGCGGCGAGGTGGCGGGGAAGTACCTGCTCGACCGTATGATCGAGATCCAAGACGCGAAGAAGTCGGGCAACGCGGCGCCGGCCGCTGAAGGCGCGGCCCCGGTTGCCGGCGAGGGCGCGGCGTCCGGGCA
>CAKTSW010000455.1 GCA_934613165.1 uncultured Ellagibacter sp. | reverse complement strand
CTCCTGTTCTGCCTGATGACGGTTGTTTCGGGATTCCGCGCGCTCGGCGTGCTGGCCGCCTGCGGCAGGCGGCTCGTCGCGCGCGCGTCGTCCGAGCGCGGCATCGCGTTTTCGCTCGTGGGCATCGTGTTCTTCGCGAGCATGGCCGTCACGAACGACGTGGCACTCATCACGTTCACGCCCCTTGCCCTCGTGGCGCTTCGCGCTGCCGGCATGGAGGGCCGCACTTGCCTTGTCGTCGCTCTCATGACCGTCGCGGCCAACCTCGGCAGCATGCTCACGCCCGTCGGCAACCCGCAGAACCTCTACCTGTTCACGGCATCGGGCATGGGCGTCGCCGAGTTCATGCGGATGATGCTGCCCTACACGGCGGCCTCCGCCGTCCTGCTCGCCGCATTCGTGTTTGCGCGCTTTCGCGGTTGCGCTGCCTCGCCCCGCCCGGTGCCAATTAAGAAACCCCAGATGGGAGAAGGGGAGACCGACCCTGCGCCTTGGCGCGCCCAGGCGGGAAGGCTTGCGCTCTACGCGGCGCTGTTCTGCCTGTGCCTCCTTTCGGTCGCGGGCGTGGTCGACGTGCGGGTGACGCTTGCCGCCGTCATCGCGGCTGTGGCGCTTTCGGACGCGTCGCTGTTCAAGCGCGTCGACTACGCGCTTCTGCTCACGTTCGTGGCGCTGTTCGTGTTCGTGGGGAATGCGGCACGCGTGCCGGCGGTCCACGACGCGGTCGCGGGGCTTGTTTCCCAAAGCGCGCTTCTCGCCGCCGTCGGCGCGAGCCAGGTGATAAGCAACGTCCCGGCCGCGGTGCTGCTCTCGGGGTTCTCCGACCAGTGGGCCGCGCTCATCGTGGGCACGAACCTGGGCGGTTTGGGAACGCTCATCGCCTCGATGGCGAGCCTCATCACCTTCAAGGCGGTGTCGATCGGGCGCATGGGCGAGCGCGTGCGCTACCTGAAAACGTTCACGCTCGTGAACGTCGTCTTCCTTGCCGTGCTGCTCGGCGTCGCTTCGCTTGTAGGGGTGTAGAATGCGAGAAGCGCTTCGTCTCAACCATATCTAAAGGCCGCCAATCGGTTTCTCGGCGTTCGCGGCGGATGGGATTGCATCACGCCACCCGGCTTGCCGGCGCTACTTATCCTTGTTTGAAACGAGCAGCAGGATGCCGCCGATAAGGTTCACGAAGATGAGCGTGCAGACGCCGAAGGCGATGGTGTTGGGACGTTTGCCCTTGTAGATGCCCCAGCTGTGCACGGTCATAGGAATCATCCACGCAAGGGGGATGATCGCCGTCGCGCCGAGCACGCAGGAAATGACGCACAGCACGAAGTTCGCCAGGCGCAGCGCCTCGTCGGTGCTTGTCATGGAGTACGCCACCTCGGGCGTTACTTGCTGTTGGTAGGCGTTCTGGTACGAATACGCCTGCGCCGGGTTGGGCGGCATGTACTGGTTGTTCTGCGGGGCCTGATCGACCGGGGCACCGTTCGCGGTGAAACCGGCGTTGGCTGAAGCACCGCTTGCGCCGAAGCCGGGACTGGTGTTGGCGGCGTCTTGCGCAGGGCCGGCGGCGCTCCGCGTCTCGAAGGCGTCATCTTGCGGGGAGCCCGCGTTCCCAGCGGCGGCAAGCGGAGCTCCGCATGACGTGCAGAAGTTGGAGGTGTCGGCGTTCTTGGCGCCGCATTTGGGGCAGTTCATGTTGGTTCCTAACGATTTGGGCTTGTTGCACCGGTGCGCTCCGCTGTCGGGACGCACCTGAGCGCGGCTAGGCGAATTTCACGGCGGTGCCGTAGGCGAGCATTTCCACCGTTCCCGGGGCAAGGGAGCCCGACGAGAAGCGCATCGAC
>CAKTSW010000454.1 GCA_934613165.1 uncultured Ellagibacter sp. | reverse complement strand
CTCTACACCTATGCGATGATGCGCATGCTCGATGTGCGCCGCCCCCGCCTCTGCTTCGGGGCGTGCGCGGCGGTGGCGGTCGTGGCCGTGCCCCTTCTGCCGCTCGTCTCCTCGTTCGCCCGGTTCCTGATAGTGATGGCCTTTTGCCTGCTCCCGGCTTTCGCGGCGCGCGACCGGATCTCGCACCGGGTTTTCATCACGGTCGCCGCCATCGTCGTCCTTGTCGTGTCCGATTCTGCCGCGGCGCTTGCGTGGCTCGGCATCGTTGGGGACGATCTCACGATTGCCTCGGCGCGCGGCAATCTGTCGGTCTATGCGGCTATTTCGGCGATTCACCTGGTGGTTCTCGGCATCCTCTACACGGGGCTCGGACATTACACGAACCGGTTCCTCAACGCCGATGTGCGTCGCTACGTCGGCGAGGGGCCGAGGTACTTCGTCCTGTTCCCCTTGATGCAGCTGCCGCTTCTATGCGTCGCCACGATCGGGCTGCTCCAGGTTCCCTCCGAATGGAGCGCTCAGGCCATAGCGCTCATGTTCTCGATGAGCCTTCTGGGGTTGGCCGCCGACCTGCTGCTGTTCTACGCCGTCGACCAGTTCGTGCTCGAGCGCTACGACGCCGCGCGCGTCGAGGTCCTCGCGATGCGCCTCGATTCCGATTTGCGCCGGTATCGCCAGCTCGCCCTCGTTTTGGAGAATTCGGCGCAGCTGCGCCACGACCTGCGCAACCAGGTGCAGGTCATCCATGCGCTCGCCGACCGCAGGGAATTCGACCGCGCCCGCATCTGCGTGGCCGAGCTTTTGAGCGAAATCGAGCAGGTCGACAAGATGGAACGCGAGGCGGCCTTATCGGAATCGGCCGGAAGCGGGAAGTCCCCTTTGGCGGGTGATTCCCGGTGAGCCCGATCGTCGTTGCCGAAATCGCGGCGAGCGTCTGCGTGCTCGCGGCGATGTCAATCGCGGCCGCGGTGCTCTTCCGCCGATTCGAGCACCTGACGGCGTTCCAGCGCGTCGCGTTCTCGCTTTTCCCTTTAAGCCAGATCGCCTGCACCGCGGCGCTGCTTCTCGCGACGATCGTGTTTCGCACCTCGCCTTGGATCGTCGTCGCCGGCTCGGTCCTCGGAATCGCGTGCATTCCCGTCGATGCGCTTTTGTTCAAGGCCTTGGCGGAAGCCGAGCGCAGAGACGTCGTGCGCGAGCGTGCCCGCTTGCTCGAAGACCAGGTGGGGGTGCAGAAATCGGGCGCGGAGGAGCTTATGCGCGCCACCGCGATCGCGCGCGAGATCCGCTTCGAGGCGGCGAGCAGCTTCCGCCGCATCGATGGGCTGCTCGCGCAGCGCGCCGCCCGCGAAAGCGAGCGCACGATGGACGACGTCGTGGCGCTCGCGGGCTCGAAATCGCTTCGCCTGTGCGATCACGACGCGCTCGATGCGCTCGTGAACATGAAGAAGCGGGAACTCGAGCGCGAAGGCGTCGAGGTGACGTGCGTTCTTCGGGTTCCGCGCGCGATCCCCGTCTCAAGCGCCGAGCTGTGCGCCCTTTTCGCGAACCTGCTCGACAACGCGCTTTCCGCATGCCGAAGCGTTCCCGAAAAGGAGCGCGCCGTGTCGCTGCGCGCCTCCGTCCAGGGGCCGTACCTCGTCATCGACATGCGCAACGCCGTCTCCCCCGAGGCGGCGGCAGGCCGCGCCTTGGGCTCGCCCGACCTGAAAGAGCCGACCCGCCATATCCGGCTCGCGCACGGCCGCACGAGCGAGGGCTCGATCGCCGAGCACGGGTGGGGCACGTCGGTGGTCGAGCTCGTCGCCGAGCGCTACGACGGCGCCGTCACGTTCGAGAG
>CAKTSW010000453.1 GCA_934613165.1 uncultured Ellagibacter sp. | reverse complement strand
GCAGGTTGTGCCGCCGGCGACGCGGCTCGAGCACCTGCTCTACCCGTGGGTGTATTTCGGCATCCTGCCCCTGTTCGCGCTCACCAACGCCAACGTGAGCCTTGCCGGGACCGACCTGTCCTCGCTTGTCGCGAATCCGGCGCTGCTTGGCGTGTTCTTCGGGCTGGTGGTGGGCAAGCCGCTCGGCATCGTGGTTGCGAGCTTCGTCGTGGTGAAACTCAAGGTGGCGAACCTGCCCGAGAACGTGAACTGGATGCACATGGTGGGCGCAGCGATCTTGGGCGGCGTCGGGTTCACGATGTCGATCTTCGTGGCGAACCTGGCGTACGCGGATGCCACCGCGATCGCCGCGGCGAAGCTCGGCATTCTGGCCGCGTCTTTGGTCGCGGGCGTTGCGGGCTTCGCGTTTTTGGCCCTGCAGGCGAAGTCGGCGCGCAGCCAGGGCGTGGCCTACATGTCGATCGGGCCGAGCGAGATGCGCCGCCAGACGGCGGGCGAAGAGGCCAACGCCGCGTCCGAGAAGCTCTTGAGCGAAATCAGCGACCCCGAGGTCATCCGCGGCGTGGAGCGCGCGCTTGCCGGGTGCGACGGCATCGCGGAGGTTGCCGTGAAGGTAGAGCGGGGCGAAGGGGAGCGGTAGCGCCGTCAGGCTTCGGCGCGGCTGCGCACGTGAGCCCTTCCGCTCCTTGCGCTATACTTTCCCGCAGTGTTTTCAAACGATGGGAAGGTCGGTTCAATGGACACTGCCGCTATCGTTCTCGCCGCTGGCGCGGGAACCCGCATGAAATCGAAGAAGCCCAAGGTCGCGCACGAGATTCTAGGCAAGCCGCTCGTTCGCTGGGTCGTCGACGCCGCGCGTGAGGCGGGCGCTGCGCGCATCGTGTCGGTCGTGGGACATGCGCGCGAAGTGGTCGAGCCGCTCGTCTCCGACACCGAGGTGGTCGTGCAGAAGGCGCAGCGCGGCACGGCCGATGCGGTTCTCACCTGCAAAGACGCGCTTGCCGACTTCGACGGGTCGCTGCTCGTCCTGTCGGGCGACTGCCCGCTTATCACGCCCGAAACCATCCGCGAGCTCTCGCGCATGCGCGCCGAGTCGGGTGCGGCCGTGGTGGTGCTCACGATGAAGCTTGACGACCCCTTCGGCTACGGGCGCATTATCCGCGACGCTGACGGGCGCGTCGAGCGCATCGTCGAGCAGAAGGACGCAAACGCCGCCGAGGCCGCGGTCACGGAGTGCAACTCCGGGTTCTACTGCTTCGACTCGAAGGCGCTCTTCGAGGCGCTCGCGCAGGTGGGAAGCGACAACGCCCAGGGCGAGTTCTACCTGACCGACGTGCTCGAGATCTGCCGCGCCGCCGGCCGTGATGTGCTCGCGCTCGTCGCGACCGACCCGGCCGAGTGCCTCGGCGTGAATTCCCGCGCACAGCTCGCGGTGGCAACGGGCCAGCTCCAGCGGCGCATCAATGCCCGCCACATGGCGGCCGGCGTCACCATGTGGGATCCGTCCCAGGTGTGGATCGGCCCCGACGTGGAAATCGAGCAGGACGTCGAGCTTCTGCCGCAGACGTTCCTCCTCGGCAAGACCTCGGTGGGCGAGGGGTCGATCGTGGGGCCGAACACGCGTCTTACCGACACCGCGGTCGGGCGCGGCTGCACCGTCGACGAGACGGTCGCCATCGAGGCCGCCATCGACGATGCGGCGACGTGCGGGCCGCGCGCCTATCTGCGTCCCGGCGCGCATCTGTGCGAAGGCGCGAAGGCCGGCACGCACGTGGAAATCAAGAAGTCGACGATCGGCAAGGGAAGCAAGGTTCCTCACTTAAGCTACATCGGCGATGCCAC
>CAKTSW010000452.1 GCA_934613165.1 uncultured Ellagibacter sp. | reverse complement strand
TGGGGCTTTTTCGCCTCGAGCAGGCGCTTCCACAGATCGGAGTTCTTCACCGGCTCCTTCTTCGCGTTCTTCCACCCGCGCTTGAGCCAGCCGTCGACCCAATGCTGGTTGAACGCGTTCACCACGTACTGGGAATCCGAGTGGACCTCGACCGTGCAGGGGCGCTTGAGCGCCTCGAGCGCGACGATGACGCCCAAAAGCTCCATGCGGTTGTTCGTCGTGGTGACGAAGCCCTGGGAGAGCTCGCGCTCGTGGAGCTCGCCTTTCGAGTCGATGAACTGGAGGATCGCACCGTATCCCCCGCGCCCGGGATTGCCGCGCGAGGCGCCGTCGGTGTAGATGGTGACGTGCATGGAAGCCTTTCCGTGACGAGGAAACGAAGAAGGCCGAGCCCGCGAAGCGGCGGCTCGGCCTTCCAAACGATAGCGCATCTCCAAGCGCGCGGGCGCGCCGTGCGCAGACGTTTACAAATTGTACGAACGCGAGGTGTGCATGCTGAGCGCAATCGTCGACGCGTTGTGCAGAAGCGAGGACGTCTGCGGCGTGATGACGCCGCCGATCCCGCCCGCCAGAAGAGCGCTGTTGATGGCGATGGTCTGGGCGAACGAAGTATCGAGGCGCTTCATGAGGCTCGACGAGAGCTTGCGCATCTGGACGAGCGAGTTCAAATCGCCTTGGGAGAGCGTGATGTCCGCGACCTCCTTCGCAATGGCGGTTCCCTGTCCCATGGCCACGCCCACGTCGGCCGCCGAAAGAGCCGGCGAATCGTTCACGCCGTCGCCGACCATGACGACCTTGCGGCCCTGGGCCTTGAGCTCTTCCACCACGGCATGCTTTCCCTCGGGGAGCATGTTCGCGCGGAACTCCTCGATGCCGGCGGCCTCGGCCACGCGCGCGGCGGTCTTCTCGTTGTCGCCGGTGAGCATGACGATGTGATCGAACCCGAGGGCGCGGAGCTCGGCCACCGCGTCGGCGACGCCGTGCTTGAGCGGGTCCTCGATGCCGATGACGCCCACGAGCTCGCCATCGACCGCAAGGTAGAGTGGCGAGAGCCCTTGGGTCTTCTCGTCGATGAGCGCCTGCTGCTCGTCGGAGACGACGACGTGCTCGTCCTCGACGACGAAGTGCTTCGAACCGATGACGGCCCGCTTGCCGTCGAGCGAGCTCGCAATGCCGTGGGCCACGATGTATTCCACCGCAGCGTGGCGCTCGCGATGCTCGAGGTCGCGTTCGGCCGCAGCGCGCACGACCGCGCGGGCGACCGGATGCGGGAAGTGCTCTTCCAGGCACGCCGAGAAGCGCAAGACTTCCTCCTCGTCCCAACCATCGAGCGAAAGCACGCATTTGACCTGCGGCGTCGCCTCGGTAAGCGTGCCCGTCTTGTCGAACACGATGGTGTCTGCGGCCGCGAACGCCTCGAAGTGCTTCGAGCCCTTCACCGTGAAGCCGGCCTTCGCCGCCTGGTTCATCGCGGAGAGCACCGAGATGGAGCCCGTGAGCTTGAGCGCGCACGAGTAGTCCACCATAAGGGCTGCCGAGGTCTTCACGAGGCTTCTCGTCGTGAGCGCGACCACACCCGCGAGGAGGAAGTTCCACGGCACGATGCGGTCGGCCAAACGCTCGCGCTTGGTCTGCGCCGTCGACTTGAGGCTTTCCGACATCTCCACGAGCGACACGATGGAGCGGAGCTTCGTCTCGCCCGAAGCGGCGCGGACGCGGACGAAGATCTCGCCCTCTTCCACCGCCGTGCCGGCGAACACGTCGTCGCCGACCGTGCGCTCGACGGCCAGCGGCTCGCCGGTGAGCGTGGACTGGTTCACCATGGCCACGCCGCGCTCCACCGTGC
>CAKTSW010000451.1 GCA_934613165.1 uncultured Ellagibacter sp. | reverse complement strand
GTGAAGTACTTCGCCGACCAGGACGTCGATTCCATCATCGCGATCGTCCCCGATGCGTCGATCCTCAAAGGGACGGAAGGGATCGACATCGTCGTGTCGACCAACGACCCCGATGCCTCGAAGATGGGCGAGACGAAGAACGGCGTGTTCTTCGTCGCCGCACCGGCGAAGGGGTCGGTCGGCGCCATCCTCATCTCCCCGAGCAACGTCGTGTCGGCGAAGACGATTTCGGGGCAGTAACGACCGGCGGCACTACGGTATCGCCGGTGCCGGTTGTCCGTCCCGAACGAGCTGCGGGCGAGCGAGCGCCGCATGCCGGGCCTCCCGCTGCGGCTGCCGTCCGGACGCCGCGCGCGTGGTGCACCAACCGGAAGCGCTGGCATCTTCTTTCGCCGCATGCATCATCCCTCACCCCTCATCAAGGCAATAAAAAAGCGAGCCGCATCAAGCGACTCGCTTTTTTTTCGCGGTACCGGGGTTCGGTTTAGCAAACGCCCTGAGCCATCATGGCATCGGCGACCTTCTTGAAGCCGGCGATGTTCGCGCCCATGACGTAGTTGCCCTCATGGCCGTATTCCTTGGCGGTGTCGTCCACGTTGTGGAACATGCCGCGCATGAGCTCCTCGAGCTTGCCGTCGACTTCCTCGAACGTCCAGGAGAGGTGCTCGGCGTTCTGGCTCATTTCCAGGCCGGAGACGAGCACGCCGCCCGCGTTCGCGGCCTTGCCGGGGAAGAACGCCACGCCGTTGTCGAGGAAGTAGGTGGTCGCCTCGATCGTGGTCGGCATGTTCGCGCCTTCGCCGACGACCTTGCAGCCGTTCGCGACGAGAGCCTTCGCATCCTCGATGTGCAGCGTGTTCTCACGCGCGCAGGGAAGCGCGATGTCGCAGGGGAGCTGCCACACGCCGCGGCCGTCCTCCTCGTGCCAGGTGGCGTTCGGACGCTCGTCGACGTACATGGCAAGCGTCACGCCCTTGTCGTCGCCGGAGCGCTTCTTGTTGTAAACGTGCTCGAGCACCTGGTAGTCGATGCCGTCGGGATCCTCGACCCAGCCGTGGGTGTCGGAGCAGGCGAGCACCTTGCCGCCGAGCTGAGCGACCTTCTGGATCGCGTAGATGGCGACGTTGCCGGAACCGTGCACGACGACGTTCTTGCCCTCGAAGGAATCGCCCTTGCTCTTAAGGTACTCGTCGACGAAGTACACAAGGCCGTAGCCGGTCGCCTCGGTGCGGGCGAGCGAGCCGCCGAAGGTGAGGCCCTTGCCGGTGAGGACGCCGGTCCACTCGTTGCGGATGCGCTTGTACTGGCCGAACATGTAGGCAACCTCGCGGCCGCCGACGCCGAGGTCGCCGGCGGGAACGTCGGTGTTCGGGCCGATGTGGCGGCAGAGCTCGGTCATGAAGGACTGGCAGAAGTGCATGATCTCGTTGTTCGACTTGCCCTTCGGGTCGAAGTCGGAACCGCCCTTGCCGCCGCCCATCGGCAGCGTGGTGAGCGCGTTCTTGAAGATCTGCTCGAAGCCGAGGAACTTGAGCATGCCCAGGTAAACGGTGGGGTTGAAGCGAAGGCCGCCCTTGTAGGGCCCGATGGCGGAGTTGTATTCCACGCGGAAGCCGCGGTTGACCTGCACCTCGCCGTTGTCGTCGACCCACGGCACGCGGAACTGGATGATGCGCTCCGGCTCGACGATGCGCTCGAGGATCTTCGCCTTCTCGTACTCGGGGTGGGCCTCGATGACGGGCTCAAGCGACGTCATGACCTCGGTGACGGCCTGGATGAACTCCGGCTGGTCGGGATCCTTCGCCTTCACCTGCTCGATGATGTTCTGGACGTAGCTCATGTAACCTCCTAGGAGA
>CAKTSW010000450.1 GCA_934613165.1 uncultured Ellagibacter sp. | reverse complement strand
GGTCGTCCCGAACAGCAAGCAGCACGTCAGTCCTGTTCATGACCCTTCGGAAATTATGCCCAAGCGAGTCGAGTAGAAGCCCCAAGAGCGAAAGCCTCTCGTCGAATTTCGCTTCCTTGGCACGCGCCACGATTCCCTCGTCCCGACTGCCCGAGAGGATGTCTTCGATGCGGTAGTCGTCGCAGTACTTGTTGAACAGGTCGTAGTACGCCGCGAAGTCGCCGGCAGCCGTTTCATTCTGCACGTAATGGCATACCAGGTCGTAGTCGACCTTCTTGCCCAGTTTCTCGTAGACTCTGACGATGTCCGACAAATCGTCCCAGCCGCGCGCCGTCACGAACGCCTTGCCGTCGAGCGACGATTCCATCATGTAAAAGCGATCCTTCTTCGCCTCGAGGAACGTAAGCACGGCGGGGTGGACGCCTTTTTCCACCGCGTACGCCTTCCACGCGTCGAAATCGGGATCGACAACGATTTTCTTCAGGCGATCGAGCGTCACCACGTCGAACTCGTGGACGGACCGGTTGTACTCGGGTGGGTTGCCCGCCGTCACCACGACCCAACCGTCGGGAACTTTATGCCTTCCGAACGTCTTGAACTGGAGGAACTGAAGCATCGACGGGTACAGCGTCTCGGACACGCAGTTGATTTCGTCGAGGAAGAGGATGCCCTTCTCGCACCCGCTTTCCTCTATGCAGTCGAAGACCGACGCGATGATCTCGCTCATCGTATACTCCGACACCTCGTAGTGCTCCCCGCCGTAGTCGCGCTCGACGATGAAGGGCAGGCCGAGCGCGCTTTGACGCGTATGATGCGTCATGGAGTACGACACAAGCCCGATGCCCAATTCAGAGGCCACTTGCGAAACGATGGCGGTCTTGCCGATGCCGGGCGCGCCGACCAAGAAGATCGGGCGCTGGTGCTCTACGGAAAGGAGCGGCTCCCCGTTCTCGTCAGTTGCCAAATAGGCTTCAACGGTATCTTTTATCTGCTGTTTTGCTTGCGCGATATTCATTGCTTTCCTCCTTATCGTCACCGGGAGCCGAAAGGCTTCCCGTCGAATTCGAGCTCGTGCTCGTCCAATATCACCTTGAGCGCCCACGGGGGCACCTTAGGGTCGGTGCAGCCATCGTCGAGGAACACGAAAACCGCGTCGTAGGCGGGCGGACGCCGCGGGAAGGTCCCCTCACCGTCGGTGAAGTACACGATTCCTCGCAAATCGGTGAATTCGCCTTTCTCGATGAGCAGGTTCACGTAGTCGAACACCGGCCTGAAGTCCGTGCCGCCGAAGCCCTTCAACTCCATGTCCTTCATGTAGAGTTCCAAGTCATCGAGCGACGTGATCTTCGTGTCCTCCTGCACGCGGGCGTCGCACTGCACGATATGGATATTCACCCGGCTATGGAAACTTTCGGCCTGCTTCAGGATGTTGTACGTCTTGCGCATGAAGCTTTGCACCAGATCGCCCGAGCACGATTCCGACGTGTCGATCGCGATGACGAAGTCATGGACTTGGCGATCCTCCTTGTATTCCAAAGGCTCGATAAGCGGCATGTTGCCGTAGCGCTTCAGCCCGTAGGTGTAGTAGATGTAGTCGAACTCGTCGGCGTTCACCTTCATGCGCTCATGAAGCGTGGCAAAGCGCTTGAGGAAGCTCGCGTAGTCATACTTCTCGCGATTCACCGCTCGAAGCTCGGCGATAAGGTTGCCAGCCCCCTCGCCTTGTTGAGCCAGATGAGTCTCGAGCTCGACTTGAATCTGACGGCTGACCCGCTCCCATTGTTCGGCGAGTTTTTCGTCAGCCGACGAGCCGTAATCGCTTACGCTTTCGCCAGCGTCACCGTGGCCGGAAGGCTTGTCAACGCGCG
>CAKTSW010000449.1 GCA_934613165.1 uncultured Ellagibacter sp. | reverse complement strand
CGTTTGATCACCTCGTTGGTGGAGCCCACCGATTCAAGCACCTGCAAGCGAAACATCCCGCTCGTCCTTCCCTCCGTTTTCTTCCATGGACATTATGACCGAAAGCGGCACAGGGCGCATCGTAGGCTCGCGTATAATACCGCCCATGGAAAACCGCAGCGAAATACTCCACGAGCTTCTGAGCATGGGCGAGACCATGCTCACCGCGGGCGCCGAGGTCAGCCGCGTCGAGAGCACGCTTTCGACGCTCGGGCACGCCTACGGCGCCTCCTCCATGAACGTGTTCGCCATCACCGCAACGCTCGTCGTGACGATGGAGTTTCCCGATGGAGAGCGCCTTACGCAGACGCGCCGCATCTGGGGGCCCGGCGCCACCGACTATCGCATCGTCGCCGCATGTCACAAGCTCGCGAAGCGCTGCAGCAAAAACCCGCTCGACGTCGCCGACCTCGCCCGGGAAATCGAGGCGTGCAAGCGGCAACCCGCCGACCGCGCCATGTTCTATGCGGGAAGCATCGCCGCGGCGGCCGGGTTCGCGGTGTTCTTCGGCGGGTCGCTCGCCGACGCCGCGTTCGCGGGCGTCTTCGCGATCCTCATCTGCCTTTTGCAGGAGCACATGGCCCCGCGCTGCCCGAACACCCTCATCTTCAACCTGCTGTGCTCTCTCATCGCGGGAATCGGGACGTGCGCTGCCATCGCCGTGTGCGAAACCGCGGCAGGGGCGCTGTTCGGGTTCGGCGTCGGGGCGAGCGAGGCGCTGCGCGGCGGAAGCGCGCTCATACATCTCGACAAGATTCTCATCGGGGAGGTTATGCTGCTCATCCCCGGCATCTACATGACGAACGCCATCCGCGACATGATCGTCGGCGACACGGTGTCGGGAACGATGCGCTTCGTGGAAACGATGCTCTGGGCCATAGCGCTTGCGGGCGGCTTCATGACGGCGCTCTTCATCTTCGACGGCAGCCACAGCGTGGGGCCGGGACTCGCGCTCGACCCTACGGGAATCGCCGTGCAGCTCATCTCCGCGTTCTTCGGGCCGGCGGGATTCGCGATGATATTCCACCTGCCGCGCAAGCACCTCGCAGCCGCGTCGATCGGCGGCATCCTCGCCTGGGCGATCTATCTTGCCATGGGCGCCGTTGTCGCGGGCATTTTCCTTCCCGCCCTGGTCGCCAGCGCGTTTTCGGCGTTCTACGCCGAGGCGCTCGCCCGCTGGCGCGACGTGCCCTCTCTGCTCTTCGTAATCCCCACCGTGGTGCCGCTCATCCCCGGCGCGCCGTTGTACTACATGATGAGCTTCGCCGTAGCCGCCGACTGGCCCCAAGTCGCCGAATATGCCCTGCGAACCGGGCAGTTCGCCCTGGGAATCGCTGCAGGCATGTGCGTAACCTGGGTCTTCGCAAGCCTCCTGAAACCCCGCCCTCGCTAAGTGCTTGCGCGTCGGTAACGCGAAAAAGTGCGGAAAGCCTATAAGCCCGCCCCATGCAAGAAGCAAGAGGCCCTGTTTCCGGATGGAAGCAGGGCCTCTTGGGACTGAAGGCAATCGCGAATCACAGCTTCACGGCGTGGCCGACGCGTTTTTCTTCGGGGACGCTCGCGACGGGGGTGCCGTCGGCGAGCACGTGGTTCGGGGAAATCTCCAGCAGCGGCTTCACCACGAAGTCGCGCTCGCAGATGCGCGGGTGCGGCAGCGTGAGCGCATCGGTATCCACCACGTAGAGCTGGTAGTCGAGGATGTCGACGTCGCAGGTCCGCGGGCCGTTCTCGATTTCGCGCACGCGCCCCAGGCTGTTCTCGATGGCATGCAGGTACTCGAGCAGCTCCTTCGGCGCCACGCCCGTGCGCATGAGCACCACCGCGTTCACGAACGGTTCCTGGTC
>CAKTSW010000448.1 GCA_934613165.1 uncultured Ellagibacter sp. | reverse complement strand
TCAACGGCGACATGCACTGGTTCGACAAGACGGCGGAAAACTTCGCGTCGCTCGAGAAGGACGCGGCGAAATACACGCTGCTCATCGGCAACGTCGAGGCGGAACTTCGCCGCGACGAGCCGATCGGGGTGGGGTGCGGGTGCGCCTATCCTGCCTGCGTCGACGACGAGACGGTGGCTCGTTCCAACAAGATCCACTCGATGCTCTTCGAGGCCCTCGCTGATCGTTCCGACCTGAAGGCGCTCATGAGCGATCGTCCCAGTACGACGACGGTCGACGTTGCGGGCCGCAAGGTGGGAATCAGCCATGGCGACGAGCACATGGTGGGAGGGTGGAACTGCTCTCGCGAGGAGCTTTCGAACCCTGCGCGCCAGAAAGAACTTGACGCGTTCATGGAGGAAAACGGCCTCGACGTGTTCACGACGACGCATACCTGCGCAGCGGCGGCGATCGTGCTCGACCATGGCGCGTTTATCAACAATGGCGCGGCCGGATTGCCTAATTTTGCAGGTCAGGACTTCGGTCTGGCGGTACGCATCGCCGATGAGCCTCATCCCGACGCGCTTTTCGGCGCGAAGCGAGGCGGCCTTTTCATCGAGGCCGTTCCCGTTCGCTACGACCAGAATGCGTACGTCGAATGGTTCGACAAGCTGTGGCCGCAGGGTACCCCGGCGGAGATTTCCTATCGCGGCCGGCTCGTCAACGGCCCCGCCGACGAGGTCGCTGCGGCGCTGCTCGGAGGGTTTGAGGTTTTGAAGTAATCGATTAATTCAAAAATTAATTATTGACACAATGCAACTAATGGCTAGAATCAACTAGTCATCATGCATGGATTGGCGGTAGTGCGTTCGGGGGGATGCGTGCAAACGAGACCCCGGGCTCCTGCCGCTTTTTCATGCGCAGAACCAAGAAGAAAGGAAACCAACAAAGAATGGATATGTCGACAGGCATTTTCTTCTGGGGCTTCCTCATCGTTTACGGCGTGATCATGTTCGTGCTCTCGCCGAAAACGGTGAGCCTCGGTGGATTTTTCCGCGGCGAAGACAAGGCGGGTCGCGATGCGAACCCCTGGATGATCACGGCGTCGATCTTCATTGCCTGGATTTTCGCGAAGTCGGTCACGAACGCCGCGAACATGGGGCAGAGCTTCGGCATCGTCGGCGGCATCGGGTATGCGGTGTACTGGCTGTGCATCCCCCTTACGGGATACGCGCTCTACCGCTTGCGCCGTAAGTTCGCGATGAAGGGAATGGTAAGCTTCCTTACCGAAAACTACGGCGTGGCCGCGGCTTTCTGCTTCTCGGCCGCGATCCTCATCCGCCTGTTCAACGAGGTCTGGTCGAACACCTCCGTCGTCGGCGCGTACTACGGAACGTCCGGCACGCTTCCGTTCATCCTCGCCGCGGGGCTGTTCACCATCATCACGGTGGGCTATTGCTGCTGGGGCGGCATGCGCGGCTCCATCATCACCGACGTGCTGCAGGCGATCCTGTTCGCCGTGCTGCTTCTCGTCGTCCTGTTCTGGATCGTTCCGCAGGACAACATCGGCGACTTGGTCGGGTCCGGCTCCTGGACGCTCGAAGGCGGCGTCGACTTTATCATCGGCGCAGGTCTTCAGTGCCTTTCGTACGGCTTCCATGACGCCGTGCTCACCGACCGCGGCTTTCTGTGCCGCCCGAAGAAGATGCTGAAGTGCTACACGGCCGCCGGTCTGCTCGGCTTCGTCGCGATCGTGCTGTTCTCGCTCATCGGCGTCCACTCGATGATCAACGGCATGGCGACGACCGGCGTCGACGCCCCCGTCGTCGTCGCGCAGTCGCTCGGCATCGTCGCGTTCTTCATGATGGCCGTCATCATGATCGCGACCGCCGGCTCCACGCTCGACT
>CAKTSW010000447.1 GCA_934613165.1 uncultured Ellagibacter sp. | reverse complement strand
CTCGTCGTGTCGGAGAACACCATCCGCACGCACAGCAAGCGCATCTACGCGAAGCTCGACGTCCACAAGAAGCAGGAACTCATCGAGATGCTCGAGGCAGTGGAGCCGTAAAGCCCGCCGAGCCTACCCCGTCACGTCACCCGACTGGTCGAGCGAGATGGGGTCGCCCACGAACGTCGAGGGCACGTTGAAGAGTGCCTTGAAGAAGTCCTTGGTGCGGGCGGGGACCTCGCGCGCATCGTACCAGGCCTGTTTGCCGTACGAGCTGTAGTCGCTCGCAACGCCGACCGCCTCGACTCCGAGCGCGTGGGCGGAATACAGCGCGCGGTACAAATGGTAGGTCTGCGTGGCCACGACGACGCGCGAGCAGCCGAACACGTACTTCGCTCGATACATGCTCTCGTAAGTGGAAAACCCCGCATGATCGCAGAAAACGTCCTCGGAAGGCACGCCGTGGGCTATGGCGTAGCGTTTCATGGCAGCGCACTCATTGTAGTGCTCGGTGCGGTTATCGCCCGACATGATGAGCTTCGGAGCCACGCCCGCCTTGTACAGCGCGATGCCGCAGTCGAGGCGGTCCCGCAGGATGGTCGAAGGCGTGCCGTCGGCGTACACCGAGGCCCCCAAGACGATGATGGCGTCGGCGCCTTCCGTTTGCGCCTGCTCGGTCGTCACGATGTCGTTTTGCGTGGAAAGCACCACGACGGCATTCGTCGCCCCGATCACGGCTGCAACCGTGACGAGGCATGCGACGACCAGTTTCACCAGCACCTTGACCATTTCGTTCTTCTTCAGGCTCCTTAAAATGTTGCGTGGAAGAAAGAAGGACCGGCAGCCATGGCTGCCGGTCCCCCATCATGCGTCCGACTCGTCCCTTCAGGTTCGGGCCCGACGTCAGCTCGGCGATTGTAGCACGCCGCTTCTACTTCGCGACGATGTTCACCAAACGACCCTTGACGACGACGACCTTCTTCACGTCCTTGCCTTCCACAGCGCGGGCGGCGGCAGCAAGTGCCTCGGCCTTCACGTCTTCGTCTGCAGCGTCGGCGGAAACGGTGATCTTCGCCTTCACCTTGCCGTTCACCTGCACGGCAAGCTCGACCTCGTCGGCCTTCGCCTTCGCGGGGTCGAATTCGGGCCACGGCTCCACATGGACGGAACCCTCGTGGCCGAGCACCGTGTGCCACAGCTCCTCGGCCCAGTGCGGGCAGATGGGCGCCATGAGCTTCACGAGCACCTCGGCAATGTCGGCCGAAGCGGCGGCGTAATCCGCGTTGGCGGCACGTTCTTCCGCCGATGCGGCATGGAGGAAGTCGCCCGTCGCGTTGGCAAGCTCCATGATCGCGGCGATCGCGGTGTTGAAGTTGTTGCGGTCGAAGTCCTCCACGACCTTGCCGATGACGCGATGGCGCTCACGCACGAGCGCCTTCAGCGCGTCGTCGGCGTTCTTCTTGCAATCAGCCTGGTAGAGCGTGTCCTCGCCGGTCTTGCCCGCAAGGTCGCCCACCATGCGCCACACGCGGTTCAGGAACTTGTACATACCCGCGAGGCCATCCTCGTTCCACTGGAGTTCCTTGTCGGGGGGCGCCATGAACAGGATGTAGGCGCGCACCGCATCGGCGCCGTAGCCGGCGATCATGTCCTCGGGCGAGATGACGTTGCCCTTCGACTTGCTCATGACGTCGCCGTGCTCGTCGAGCACCATGCCCTGGCACAGCAGGTTCTTGAACGGCTCGTCGAAATCGACCATGCCCATGTCGCGTAGCACCTTCGTGAAGAAGCGGCTGTACAGAAGGTGCAGGATGGCGTGCTCGATGCCACCGATGTACTGGTCGACCGGCATCCAGCGGTTCGCCTTGTCGGGGCTGAACGGCAGCTCGGTGTTGTGCGGGTCGGT
>CAKTSW010000446.1 GCA_934613165.1 uncultured Ellagibacter sp. | reverse complement strand
GCGCTTCTCGGACAAGGGAAGACCGTGCTCCACAACGTACCGCGCATCTCCGACATCGAGATCATGTCGCAGGTCCTGCGCTGCCTTGGCGCCGAGGTCGAGCGCGCTGAGAACCATTCGCTCATCGTCGACACGACGAACGTCGACAAGTGCGAGACGCCCTATGAGCTCGTTTCCAAGATGCGCGCGAGCATCTCGGTGCTCGGGCCTCTCATCGGCCGGTTCGGCGAGGCCCACGTTGCGATGCCGGGCGGGTGCCAGATCGGCGCGCGCAAGATCGACATGCACCTCGTGGGGCTTCACGCGCTTGGCGTCAATTTCGACAACAAGCACGGCGTCCTGCATGCGACGACGCCGAACGGGCTGCATGGCGCCCATATCATGCTGGAGTTCCCGAGCGTCGGCGCGACCGAGAACACGCTCATGGCCGCCGTCGTCGCGAAGGGCACCACCGTCATCGAGAACGCCGCCCGCGAACCCGAGATCGCCGACTTGGCCAATATGCTCGTGAGCATGGGCGCACGCGTGACCGGCGCCGGCACCTCGTCGATCCACGTCGAGGGCGTGCCACTCTCCTCAATGAAGCCGTGCGAGCATACGACGGTGGGCGACCGCATCGAAGCGGGGACCTTCCTCGTCGGCGGCGCCCTCACCGGCGGCCCGGTGACGGTTCGGGGCATCGATCCGTCTTTCCTCCGGATGGCGCTCATGAAGCTGTCAGCGATGGGATGCGACATCGACACCGGCGAGGATTGGATCACCGTGAAGCGCGAAGGGCCGCTCCGTGCTATCGACATCCAGACGCTTCCGCACCCCGGCTTCCCGACCGATCTCCAAGCGCAGTTCATGCTGCTCGCGTCGCTTGCGCAGGGCCCGTCGGTCATCACCGAGAACGTGTTCGAGAATCGTTTCATGGTCGCCGCCGAGCTTTCGCGCATGGGCGCCGACATCACGATCGAGGATCATCACGCGCTCGTGCATGGTGTGCCGCATCTGCAGGGCGCTCCCGTGAAGGCGACGGATCTGCGCGCAGGTGCGGCCCTCGTCCTCGCCGGCATCGTCGCCGAGGGGGAGACGCGCGTCCACGAGATCCGTCACATCGACCGCGGGTACGAAAACTATGTCGGCAAGCTCTCGTCGCTCGGTGCGAACGTTTCCCGCGTCGCCGTGGAAGAGGAATAGGTTTCGCCGCCGATGCTCAAGAAGAACAAAGGATTCAGCGCGGCCCAATCGAAGCACACGTCGCGCACGATGAACGACTCGACCATCGGAACGCACGTCACGCGCGGCGGCGCGCCTCGGCATGCTCGCCGCATGAACGCCTCGTCGGTCGGGTTCTCCAACTCGCGCAAGAAGCGGCGCGCGGCGCGCGGCATCGTCGAGACGGTCGTCCCCGACACCTCGACCCGCGAAAGCTACCATGCGTATTCTCGCCGCGTGAACCAGCGCGGCTACATCCAGGACGTGCAGCGCAAGAGCAGCGCCAAGCGCGCGCTCGTTGGGGTGGTATCGGTGCTTGTGATCGCCCTTGTCGCGGTGGGCGTGGGCGTCGCGGTCTTCTTCAACGCCTCGAACTCGAAGCTTTCGCTCGTCGACTCGAACGCGAAAAACGCCCTTGTCGCTGCGAAGGACGGGGAACCGTATTACGTGCTGTGCACGGCCGATCTCGGGTCCCCGAAGGGAACCTCGGGACCCGAGAACGACGCGTATCTGCTCGTCCGCGTCGACGAGGCGTCGCGTGTGCTCACTGCCGTGTCCATTCCCTCGAACCTTGCGGTGAACCTGTCGGACGGTAAGACCCATCCGCTTTACGATGCCGAGACGCTCGGCGGCGACGAGGCGCTCGTGAACGCCGTGGCGAGCTTTTCCGGCGTCAGCATCGCGCACATCGTCAAGACCGACG
>CAKTSW010000445.1 GCA_934613165.1 uncultured Ellagibacter sp. | reverse complement strand
GAGCTTTGCGAGGACTTCATCATGCCCGAGCCGTTCGACCCGCGCGCGGTCGAGGCGGTGGCCGCCGCCGTCCGCGAGAGCGCCGGGGAATAGCCGCATGCCTGAGCCGCACGACATGCGCCCAACCGCGCCCGAACGCCCCGAGCAGGACGCGGGCCCGTCTACCGGCGGGCAGGCGGAAGCGCGTCCCGCACCAGGCGACGCAGCACCCGCTCGCCGCGGGGTGTTCGTCACCTTCGAAGGAGGCGACGGCGCCGGGAAGTCGACGCACATCCGCTACGTCGCCGAAGAGCTTTCCCGGGCGGGGCGCGAGGTCGTGCGGCTGCGCGAGCCGGGGGGCACGCCCGTCGGCGAATCGCTGCGGCGCGTCGTGCTCGACCCTGCGCATGGCGAGCTTTCCGACGAGGCCGAGCTGCTCATCTACGAAGCGGCGCGCGCACAGCTCGTGTCCGAGGTCATCGAGCCCGCGCTTGAGCGGGGCGCGGTCGTCCTCTGCGACCGGTTCACCGACTCGACGATCGCCTACCAGGCTTACGGGCGCGGGCTTCCCATCGACTTCGTGCGCCGGGCGAACTCGTTCGCGACGCATGGTCTCGTGCCCGACCGCACCATCCTGCTCGTGTGCGGTGGCGCGCGGCTGGGGCTTGCCCGCGCGACGGGGTCGGGTGCGGGCGACCGCCTCGAACAGGCGGGGGAGGCGTTCCATGCCCGGGTGAACAAGGCGTTTCTGAAGCTCGCCAAGCGCGACCCGAAGCGCATCCGCGTGGTCCAATCGTCGAAGTCCCGCCGCCAGACGGCCGCCGCGGTTGCCCGCGAGCTTTCCGACCTTCTGCCCGAGCTCGAGGAGAAGGCGAAAAGCGCGCCTGCGGCTCCTCAGGGCGCGAAAGGCGCCTCGGAGCATCCGAAGAAGCGCGCGGGGCGCGGGGGAGTGCGAGGTGCGCGCCGTGGCTGACGCATTCGAGAACATCCTCGGGCAGCCCCAGGTGCGCGACTTCCTGCGCGCGAGCGTTCGCGGCGGGCACGTGAGCCATGCCTATTTGTTCTGCGGCCCCGCCGGGTCGAACAAGACGCTCGCGGCCTATGCGCTCGCCCAGGCGTATCTCTGCCCGAAGGGGGCGACGGGGCCGCGCGGGGGCGCGTGCGGGGCATGCGACGCCTGCGGGCGAATCATGCGCAAGAAGCACCCCGACGTGCGCTACTTCGCGCCGGAGGGCGCGGGCGGTTACCTGATCGACCAGGTGCGCGACATCGTCGCCGACGTGTCGTACGCGCCCATCCAGGCGCAGGCCAAGGTCTACATCCTCGACCGCGCCGATCTGCTCACCACGTCCTCGGCGAACGCGTTTCTGAAAACGCTCGAGGAGCCGCCCGACAACGTCGTCATCATCCTTCTGGCCCGCACGCGCGAAAGCGTGCTGCCGACGATCGTCTCGCGTTGCCAGGTGGTGCCGTTCCGGCACATCCCCGCGACCGAAGCGGCGGGGATCATCAGGCAGAACACCGGCGCCTCGCTCGATTTGGCCCGCATCGCGATTGAAGCGTGCGGCGGCTCGATCACGCGTGCGTGCGAGTTTCTGAAGTCGAACGAGCGGCTCGACTTCCGCCGCCGCGTGGTCGACGTCTTGGCACGGCTCGACCGCGCCGACGATTGGGACGTCGTGGGGATGGCGGCCGATTTGGTGGGCGCGGCGAAGGCCCCGCTCGACGACGTGCGCGCCAAGTTGGAGGCCGAGATCGCGGAAAACGCCGACTTCCTCGCGAAGTCCGCCATCCGCCAGATCGAGGCGCGCAACAAGCGCCAGATCACGGCGAAGACGCTGCAGTCGCTCCATCAGCTGTTCTGCATCGCCGAGTCGTGGCTGCGCGACGTCGCCGCCGTGTGCGCCGGCGCCCCCGAGCTCGTCA
>CAKTSW010000444.1 GCA_934613165.1 uncultured Ellagibacter sp. | reverse complement strand
TGTGGTACCTGCGCCGCACTATCAAGAAGCACGCGCAGCAGCAGCTCGCGAGCGGTGTCACCACGGTGCGTTCGGTGGGCGACCCGGGGTTTGCCGACGTCGACGTGCGTGACGCCGTGAACGCGGGCAAGTACCCCGGCCCGCGCCTCGTCACGTCGGGCGTGGGCGTCACGGTGCCGGGCGGCCACGGCGCGGGGCTCTTCGCGCACATCGCGAAGACGTCCGACGAGGCGCGCCAGATCGTGCGCGAATGCTTCGCGCGCAAATGCGACCTCGTGAAGCTGTTCATCACGGGCGGCGTGTTCGACGCCGAAAAGGAAGGCGAGCCGGGTGTTCTGCGCATGTCGCCCGAAATCGCCGCCGCCGCTGTCGACGAGGCCCACAAGCTCGGCATGTCCACGGCCGCCCATATCGAAAGCGCCGAAGGCGTGCGTGTGGGACTTGAGGCGGGCGTCGACACCATCGAGCACGGTGCCGACCTCTCGCCCGACCTCATCGCGCTGTTCAGGGAAAACGGCGCAGGCCGCGCCTCGTCGCTCACGTGCACCGTTTCCCCTGCGCTTCCGTTCGTGAAGCTCGACCCCGAAAAGACGCACTCGACCGCGGTGCAGAAGGCCAACGGCGACATCGTGTACCGGGGCATCGTCCATGCGGCGCAGGCCGCTCTCGAAGCCGGCATCCCCGTGGGAATCGGCACCGATTCCGCCTGCCCGTACGTCACGCAGTACGACATGTGGCGCGAAGTTGTGTACTTCGAGCGCATCGTCGGCGCCTCGCGAACGCTCGCGCTGCACACGGCGACGCTCGGCAACGCGCGCATTCTGGGGTTGGGCGACGAAACGGGCTCGATCGAGGCGGGGAAGGCCGCCGATATCATCGTCGTCGACGAGAACCCGCTCGACAACCTGGAGGCGCTGCGCAACGTGCGCATGGTCATGGCCCGCGGGAAGCTCGCGAGCGGCCTTGCGGTGAAGCACCTGCCCGAGCTCGATCGCGAGCTCGACGCCTTCCTTCCGCGCGGGTAGGCCGTGCCTCGCGAGTGCGTTTCGGCAAGCGCGCTGTCGCAATCGGCGTGTTGCGGCGCTTCCCGTTTCGCATGCCGCAGCGCGCTCGCCGTTCCGCCTTCACCGTGACGCTGCGCGCGACGCCACGGCGTCTCGGTCGACTTGCGAAATAGAAAGGGGTGTCGAGCGGTCTTACCGCCTGGCACCCCGATAAATCACCTGGTCGCAGCCTCTTTTACTGCACGCGCGGAATCTCGAGCATCTTCTGCTTCAGCTCGGTTTCCATCTCGCGCATGGCCTTTTCGGCCTCGGCGCGCTTCTCGCGGCCTTCCGCTTGAATCTGGATAACCTCGTCGAAGGTCTTGATGAGCGTTTCGTTCGTGTTCTTGAGCGTCTCGATGTCGACGATGCCGCGCTCGGACTCGCGCGCGATGTCGACCGTCGAGGTGTGCAGCATCTCCGCGTTCTTCTTGAGCAGGTCGTTCGTCATGTTCGTGACGGCGCTTTGCGCGCGGGCCGCCTCGGTCGAGTTCGCGATGCCGAGCGCGAGCACCATCTGGCTTTTCCACAAGGGAATCGTGTTCACGATGGTGGTCTGGATCTTCTCGACGAGCGTGATCTCGTTGTTCTGCACCAGGCGGATCTGCGGCGCCGTTTGCATTGCGATGGTGCGGGTGAGGTCCAAGTCGCCGAGCTTCTTCTCGAAGCGAGTGCACATGGCCTCGAGGTCTTGCGCCGCCTGCGCGTCCTCGGCTCGCCCGGTGGCGCGCGCGTGTTCCACCAGCTCGGTAAGCTCGCCTTCGCGCACCTGCGCGAGCTTCTTCTTACCCGCGAGCAGGTACATGGTGAGCTCCTTGAAGTACGTGAGGTTCAGCTCGTACATCTGGTCGAGCATCGCCGCGTC
>CAKTSW010000443.1 GCA_934613165.1 uncultured Ellagibacter sp. | reverse complement strand
GCGTAGGCGTCGTCGACGTTGCGCCAGGGCAAGTCGCGCCAGAGGCGAGCACCCTCTTCGCGCACATGCGAAACGAACGCCCCCAAAGAGGGGGCGTCGTCGGGCCAGATGGAAGGGCTGTTCAGCGAGCCGGCCACGTTAGCAGGGAGCCTTGCCGTGGCATCCGCCTTCGAGCGCCAGGCCGAACGTGCCCACACACGCCGAGCAGTCGTCGTCGGAGTCGCCCAAAGCCTCGCGCACCGACGGGTGGTCGCCGCCGAGCTCGAAGAGATCCTTGAGCGTGATCGATCCCAGATAGTCGCTTAAAAGGCGGTCGGCGCCGCGCCACACCTTGTTGTAGGCGCACGAAGCGCTTCTGCCGCACGGGGCGGCGCCCGCACCGCACTCCGACACGCTCACCGGCCCCTGAACGGCCTCGACCACGTCGCGCACGGTCACGACGGCCGGGTCGCACCCAAGGCACAGGCCGCCGTGCGCGCCCCTCGTGGTGTTCACGAACCCGCATTTCGTCAGGTCATGCTGGATGCTGCGCGCGAACGCGTAGGGAATGCCCTCGCGTTCGGCAAGTTCGGCGACCGACATGCGCTCGTCGCCGTTCCGATAAGCGGCGCGAAGCATCCGGCATGCGTAGTCGCAACGTCGTGTGATGTCCATAACCTACAGCCTTCCCCCTAAAGGCCCGAGAGCAAATCGTCGATATGGTCCAAATCGGCCCGGAAATCCTTGACCACCTGCTCTTCAAGTTCGTGGTACTCCTTCGAGTCGAGCGGCTGGTAGGCCGCCAGCTTGTCGAAGAGGTTGTCGCGCGTGACCGGAACGTAGCGCCGTGCGAACAGGCTTTCCTTGTACGCCTCCTCGATCGCCTCGCGCGCGGCCATGTAGATGTCGAAGCGCGGCATGTTCACGGAGTAGCGCACCAGATCCGCAACGCGAACCGCACGGATGGACGGATGGTCGCGCGCGATCTCCATCCAGATCTCCACGCGCTCCTCCGCCGTCGGAAGGTCGATGTCGATGAACGACATCGGCTCGAGCAGATCGAGGAAGAACGGGTCGATGTCGCCCTCGCTCGAAGCGGAGGCGAGCACGTACACGTCCGGGTTGTCGACCGCGGAGCGGATGAGGTTCACCGCTTCGCGCGCGCCCCGGGAAAGCGAGGCGTAGACGAAGCCCTCGAAGTCGTCGCCTGCATCAGCCTGCGGCGCCGACCACAAGTCGAGGTCCTCGAGGATGAGCACGCCGCTGCCCATGAACGTGCCATGGGCGGAATCGAACTTGAGCGTGGGGTCGACCTGGCTCATCACGCAGAGCACGGGCATCCCCGAGAGGTTTTCCTCCATGCGCATGCGCAGCGCCGGCAGCTTCAGCTCGCCGAGCGTCGCTTCCATGAAACGGGAGGCGTCTTCGCGGGCGGGAGAGCGGAAGAGGAACGTGTCGGTGACGGGCATGCGGTCGAGCCCGTGGCGGGCGTTCAGCATGTCGACGAGCTCCTTGAAGCCGGCATCGTCCTGCATGCCGACTCCGAAGTCCCTCATGGTGGCGACGGCGGCGTCGTAGCCCGCCAGGTCGTCGTAGGTGAGGTGCTCCGTGTGCTCGACGGGCTTGATTCCCGCGTTCTCCGCAAGCTTCGAAAGCGTCGTCGCCTGGCCGCGGGGCGGCCGGCCGAAGCCGGAGGGCTTCTTGGCCGAAGGCGCGTCCTTCGCGTCGCCTTCCGCCTTATCGTCGGACGCGTCAGAGGCGTGCCCATGCACCCATGAGGCGATGTCGTCGGGCGTGAAGTCGCCCAGATGCTCGACCTTCAAGATCTTCGAGCCCAACCCGAGGAAGTCCTGCGAAATCATGTCGGCCATGTCTTCCAGGTCGTCTTTCGAAAGGCCGAACTCCTCCAGCTTGTCGAGCGCGAGCTTCTGGAG
>CAKTSW010000442.1 GCA_934613165.1 uncultured Ellagibacter sp. | reverse complement strand
ATGCGGTTCATGGACGAGGCCGAGAACAAAGGAGACGAAGTTTCCGCAATGATATTCAACGACCTGTTCATGTATCTCTCGCAGGTGAAAGCAGAAATTCTTTGGGAGGAAAACGATTCCCGTCAAGGATTCAATGTAATAAAAGGAAAGATCCTATCCGTCGAGCAAATTGCAAAGCGAACTGCGACAAAGGCCGCATAAATGAACGAGAACCCAGGTTTTTATCGCAAAGAAGATTTTTCTCTAAAGCTTGGCAAGCTCACCTCAGAGCTTACAGCATCAAAGGCGCTTTCGCCCGCAGCCGAACCGTCAGCGATTCTCTTGGGCGGACAAAGCGGCGCAGGAAAAAGCACCTTGCATAAAATTTTCCTTCGGAAATTCAATCGCAATATCGTTCCTATCAACGGCGACGAATATCGATCGGCCCATCCTCGCTATCGCGAGCTCGACCGGAAGTTCGGAATCGACTCGGTGAAATACACCGCGCCTTGGGCTGGGGCTATGACGGAAGCGCTTATCGATTCCCTGTCGAAAGCTCGCTACAACCTCATCGTCGAAGGCACGCTTCGAACCGCGGAAACGCCTACCAAAACAGCGACGCTCCTTAAATCTCGGGGATATTCCACATCTCTTGCGCTTATGGCGGTAAAGCCAGAGATATCGCTTATCAGCTGCCAGATTAGATACGAGGAAATGCGCATCGCCGGAACAATCCCCCGAGCAACCGACCCCGCTCATCATGCAAAGATCATCGAAGCGATCGTCGACAATATCGCCGAGCTTGAAACGACCGACCTCTTCGAATCGATAGAGCTGTACGATCGTTCGGAGAAATGTCTCTTTTCGAGTAGGAACGACCAAGGGAAAGCAAGCGATGCCATGAGAAAAGCCCTCTTCGGAGAATGGACGTCCGAGGAAAAAGACCATTACGCGCAACTACAGGATAAGCTGGAAGCGCTAAAACGTGTTGGAGCGCAGTAAGCGGACTGGTATAATCGAAAAGCTACTGGAGGAATGGCCGAGTGGTTGAAGGCGGCAGTCTTGAAAACTGTTGAGCCGCAAGGTTCCGTGGGTTCAAATCCTACTTCCTCCGCCAGGTAAACGCACGCCCGGGATTCCCCGGGCGTTTTTCATTGTTGGAAGGGGCCCAAAAGATAGGCTGACCTACTATGCCCTTACTCTTCCCTACTATGCCCTTACTCTTCCCTACTACGCCCTTTCAGAGAGTAGAACTGCGATGGGTCATTGGAGTTTGAGCCATGCCAAGCAAGAAACCCACTCGCTTCAAGACCTTTAAGAATAGGGCGAGCAACCTTTGTCGTTCTCCCAAGCCGCTCTGCCAGTCCTTTAACAGTCACCCTTCCCTTGACGTACACGTACTGTAACGCCGCAATTTCGTATTCGCTCAAGCCTTCATATGCCTCCTGACCTACTGAGGCAACAAGAGAATCCTCCTGCCGCAGCATACGTGAAGTGATGCTATTCTCAAGCGTCAGCAAAACCGACGCTGCATTCGGTTCGCTATATATCGGCTCATGCAACAACGATTGCGCCATTTCGTCGTAAATTCGCTGAACGCCCTCGTTCGTTTCACGAACCCAACCGAACTCGGCAAGCGTGCGCGCAATGGTAGGATTGCGTGACCAACGAGTATGACGCATATTTTCCAATGTTACAACATTCGGCAAATTGCCAGGGCTATGAATCTCCATGCGATCGTCGTACATCATTATGCGAATATGGTCGCCGGACAACGCATAATTGCGATGCGTTACCGCGTTGACCAGACCCTCGAACCAAGCAAACTCGGGATACTCGGGAACAATACCGAAACGACCGTCATCACCCAGGTATTGAAACTCACGCAACTGCTCAGAAATCATCGCTTTTGCATCCTCTATAACCTTAGGGCTG
>CAKTSW010000441.1 GCA_934613165.1 uncultured Ellagibacter sp. | reverse complement strand
GTTGCTCATGCCTCGCCTTTCCTTTGAATCGTGATTCGCGCCACAAGGATACCGCAAAATCAAAAGAGCCGACCTTCAAGGCCGGCTCTTCGGTTCGCTAAATCCTCGCCATCTCGTTCAACGTGTTGTGGAACCAGTTGTCGTAGTTCGGCGGGCAATACTTCATGGCGTTGGAGTAGCTGATGGTGTAGCCGTAGCCCTTCGCAAGGCCGGCGACGTGTGCCCAGATGGCGTCTTCCCACGAATCCCAGCCGGTGGAACCCCAGCCCCACGCGTTATGGGGAAGGAAGCAGTGCGAGCCTTTGGTGCTCTCGGTGTTGGAAATGGCGGGCGACCAGCGCGGATCGACGCCGTATTCCCATGCGGCCGCGGCGAACGCGTGCCCCATGCCTGCAAGGGGCGACCCCGAAAGGTAGTTGTTGATGCGCAGCGTCCATTCGTCGACGAAGGCGGTTTTCCCGCACGTCCAGTCGACTTCGGAAAGCTGGGCGATCGCATTGGAGGAATCGGTTGCGAGCTGCTTCGCGCGGGCGTTCTGTGCTGCGGAGATGTGAGCCTGTTCCTCAGCGCGCGCGGCTTCTTCGGCGGCCTGACGTTCGGCTTCCTGTTCAGCTTCGATGGCGGCGACTCCCTGCGAGATGTCGCGGGAAGCGGGCTTGGAAAGCGACGTGGCGGCGGATTCGTCCGAGACTTCCTGCACGAGGGCGGACGTGGCGGGCGACGACTCGACCGAAGCGGAAGAGGCGCCCGACGATTCGAACGAGGCTTTGCCGGACGACCCTGCGGCGGCAAGCCCTGCGCCGAAGCATCCGACGGCGACGACGGAGGCGAGCCCGACGGCTGCGACCTTCGCGATGATGCCGCTTCTTTTCTTTTGTTTAGAACGTGTTGCCACGTAGAAAACCTTTCTCGAACAACATTGAGCTAGACCGCATGAGCGGCGACAGCGTGTTGGATTGTGAGTGGGATTGCTGTCTTGAAGCAGATATGCTGTTGTTTGCAAGGCATAATTTTACCGTAAGAGCACGTCTGAGCGCAAAAACGTATGGAGAGCGCTTCATAACTTGTTCGCTTGACAGAAATGAAAAATGCGTCGTACCTGATGAAGGTTATTCTAAGTTTATAATAGTTGCGAAGTCCGATCTTTTACTTCCGGAAGGCAGCGGGCGGTTCGGGCGGCAAATGGCCGACGCCCGTGCAGGCGTCGCGCCCGGTTTTCCCGTCGGCGCGCGGCGAGCCGCACTTCATGGGGCCGAAGCGGTCGGACGATGCGGATTCGGGCTCCACGTCGAAAACGTCGCTTCCCGCATTCGATTTCGGGAGCACGAAGACAAGCGCGATGTACGCGATTGCGAGAAGCCCGCCCGTGAGCAGCGTTCCGCCGACGAACACGATACGGACGATGACGGGGTCGACCCTGAAATACCGCGCGATGCCCGAGCATACGCCGCCGAGCCTTGCGTCGCGCGCGCGCTCAAGCTTCCGTTCCGCCACCATGTTCCCTTTCGACCTACTCGCCCTTTTCGGAGGCATCGCCCGCGTCTCCCGTTTCGGGGAGGCGCTGCACCTTGATCGTCGAGATGCGCGACCGGCGCATGCGCTCGATCTTGAACGAGTAGCCGCCGACTTCGAACTCGTCGCCCGTTTCGGGAACGAAGTCGATCGTGTCGATCAGCCAGCCCGCGATCGTCTCGTAGTCGTCCGACTCGGAAACCGGCCACCCGAGCGCGATGGCGCGCTCGACGGGGAGCCTGCCGTCGACGCGCCACGCCCCGTCGGAGAGCTTGGTGATGTCGCGGCCTTCCATGTCGTACTCGTCGACGATTTCGCCCACGATCTCCTCGACGATGTCCTCGATGGTAATTAAACCATCGGTTCCGCCGTACTCGTCGACGACGATCGCCATCTGTTGCCG
>CAKTSW010000440.1 GCA_934613165.1 uncultured Ellagibacter sp. | reverse complement strand
GGGGTGTTAGCTCAGTTGGTTAGAGCGCCGGCCTGTCACGTCGGAGGTCACGAGTTCGAGTCTCGCACATCCCGCCATTCGAATCCAAAGCCCGCGAAAGCGGGCTTTTTCATTTCACGTGCTTTGAGTGGCGCCGCGCCCGCGCCGGCGCATTCTCGCTTACCATATACCGAAAGACGAAGCGCACGGGCACACGGGAAAGGAGCGCACGCGCGGTGGCGGTTTACCCCTCGAAAGACATCGATCGCGAAGCTTGCGGCCAAGGCGCCGCGCGCCGCGCCCGTAAAAAGGAGGCGCCCCGCGCGCTCATCGAGTCCGTGATTCCCGAAAGCCCCGCCGACGACGCCGGGTTCGAGCCCGGCTGCTACCTCACCTCCGTCGACGGCGAGCCCATCCGCGACCTCATCGACTGGCGCTGGCTTTCGGCCGACGACGAGATAACCGTCGGCTACATCGACCTCGACGGCGACACGGGCGAGGTGGAGTTGTTCCGCGACGAGGGCGAGGACTGGGGCTTCGAGTTCGACGGCATCGTCTTCGACGGCGTGAAGCAGTGCCGCAACGCCTGCATCTTCTGCTTCATGCGCCAGCTCCCCGACGACATGCGCCCTTCGCTCACCCTGCGCGACGACGATTTCCGCCTAAGCTTCCTTGCAGGCACCTTCGTCACCTTCACCAACCTCTCGGCCGAAGACGAGGCGCGCATCGTCGAGCAGGCCATAAGCCCCTTGCGCGTGTCGCTTCACGCGTCGAACCCCGAGGTCCGCCGGCGCATCATCGGCAAGCACGCCGCCCGCGGCATCGAGGTGCTCGACCGCCTGCTCGCCCACGGCATCGAGTTCCATGCACAGATCGTCCTCATGCCCGAGGAAAACGACGGCGACGTGCTCCGAGAAACGCTCGAATGGGCCTATGCGCGCCCGGGGATCTTGGACATCTGCATCGTGCCGCTCGGGTTCACCAAGCACCAGACGTGCTTCACGAAAAGCTTCGACGACCCGGCCGCCGCGCGTGCGGCGATGGACGTCATCAGGCCTATCCAGCAGCGCGCGCTCGCCGAGCGCGGCACGCTGTGGGCGTTCGCGGCCGACGAATTCTACTGCAACGCCTATGGGGAGGCGCTCATCGAGCACGTGCCCCCGGCCGAGAACTACGGCGAGTTCGACATGTTCGAAGACGGCGTGGGAATCGTGCGCTCCTTCGTCGACGACTGGGAACGCGCCTGCTCAGACGGGCTCGACGCTCAGACGGCGCGCGCCCTTCGCGCGGCGGGGGCCCAGGTGCGCTACATCGCGGGGTACGCCACGCGCGGCTTCATGGCGCGGCTCATGCGCGAAAGCGCCGCGGCCGAGGTTCTCTCGCCGCTCTTCGTGAAAAACGAGTTCTTCGGCGGCAACGTCGACGTGACGGGGCTTCTGTGCGGCTGCGACATCGCAGGCGCCATTCGGGCGGAAATCGCGGCTGCGATGCCGGCGGGCGCGTCCGGAAACCTCCTGTTCGCGGTCCCGCGCGTCATCTTCAACGACGATGGGGTGACGCTCGACGACATGACGATCGCGGATATCGAAAAGGCCGCGGGCGCGCGTGTGGCCGTGGTATCCTGTAACGGTTCGGAATTTTTACCGGAAATCGCCCGCTTGGCGCCCGAAACGTGCGCCTAGAGCTTGAAGGAATACATCATATGGCATTACCTATCGTTGCGGTCGTCGGCCGCCCGAACGTCGGCAAGTCCACGTTCGTCAACAGAATCGCGCTGTCCCACGACGCGATCGTCCACGAAATGCGCGGCGTCACGCGCGACCGCTCTTATCACAAGGCCGACTGGAACGGCGTCGACTTCAAGCTGATCGACACCGGCGGCATCGAGATGGGCAACGAGGACAAGTTCCAGGGCTCCATCCGCACCCAGGCGTTCGCCGCCGC